>CAJKZL010000235.1 GCA_905204385.1 uncultured Odoribacter sp.
TTGTTCAATCCGAAAATTCCTATTCCCAGATAAGCCCCTAAAGCGGCTACAGGCAACGAAAGCAATACGGATATCGGCACCAGCCAGCTTTCATACAAGGCCGCCAGAAAGAGAAAAACAAACAACAATACCAACGCCAGCACTAACCCCAACTGGCCTTCGGCCTGTTTTTCCTGCCACGACAACCCACTCCATTCCAATCCTATATTTTCGGGCAAATGCTCTCCGGCCAATCTTTCGATCTCCCGCATCGCCTCTCCGGAACTATAGCCTGGAGCCGGATTTCCACGAATAACCGAAGTAGTAAACATATTGAACCGCTTGATGCTTCCGGGACCTGTGGTATATTCTGCATTCCCCAGGGCCGTCAAGGGCACCATATCTCCTCCCGAAGCACGCACAAAAAACATTCCGATATTGTCCTTACGTGCCCTATAAGGAGCCTCGGCCTGAATGTAGACCTTATACACCCGGTTGAACATGTTGAAATCATTTACGTACACCGAACCGGTATAAGCTTTTAAGGTAGAAAAGATATCCGCCATGGTAATTCCCAGAAATTTTGCCTTGTCCCGGTCTACGTCAAAATACAATTGAGGGATTTCAGCTTGTAAGGAGGAAGACAGTCCGGTAAGCTTTTTGCTTTCTCCCGCATATTTCATAAGTGAATCCACTGCATTCACCAAATGGTCGAACGTGGCTCCTCCCCGGGCTTCTACCTGTAATTCAAACCCGCCCGAAGCACCCAATCCCGGAATCACCGGAGGTTTCGACAGATACACTTTCGCTTCGGGATAACGGCTCAATTCCCGGCGGGTGGCGTCCATCACCCGGTCGATAGCAGAAGCATTTCCTTTCCGGTTTTCCCAAGGTTTCAGGATAACCGTCAGTTCTGCACGAGCCTGATTGGTTCCCACCCGGGGACTGGAACCGCTGACATGCTGGACATCATCCACTGCCGGGTGTGCCTGCAACCATTGCACCGCCCGGTCGGTCACCGCCCGGGTTCTTTCGAGGGTCGCGCCTTCAGGCAATTCCAGTTCCACCTTGAAATATCCCTGATCTTCCTCGGGAATAAAACCGGCAGGTATCAACCGGTTCAGTACGAAAATAAAGACCAGCACCATTCCGAAACCCGCCAATACCCGCCGCGGATGCCGCAACGTCTTTTCGATAACATCCAGGTATTTCCGATTTCCGGTTGCCAGCCACCGATCGATTTTTTTGAAAATAAAATTCTTATGACTACCTGAAGGACGTAGCAATAAGGCGCACATAGCCGGGCTTAAAGTCAGAGCAACAACCGCGGAAATTAATACGGACACTACAATAGTGACGGCAAACTGCCGGTAAAGCAAACCGGTAATCCCTCCCAGAAAGCTAACCGGCACGAACACTGCGGCCAGGACCAGCGAAGTAGCGATCAAAGCCCCTGTCAATCCACGCATGGCTTTTTTAGTCGCCTGATAAGGCGATAATCCTTCTGTCTCCATATAGTTTTCCACGGCCTCCACCACCACTATCGCATCATCGACAACAATTCCGATAGACAATATCAGCCCCAGCAAGGTTAACAGATTCAGAGAAAAACCCAAGGCCAACATGACGCCGAAAGTACCTACCAGGGAGATGGGCACAGCTACCAGGGGAACCAATGCCGCCCTCCAGTTCTGTAAGGACAGAAAAACGACCAAAATAACTAACAGTAGGGCCTCGAACAGAGTTTTATACACTTCATGAATGGATTGCGAAATATAAGAAGTAATGTCGAAAGGGATTTCATAATTCAGCCCTTCCGGAAAATTCTTACTGATCTCTTTCATGGCCTTCCGTACTTCTTCAGCTACCGCAACGGCATTGGCACCGGGCACGGTATAGATGCCCAGCACAGCGGCATTTTTTCCGTTCATTCCACTTTCCGTCGAATAAGAAGAAGCCTCCAGCGATACCCGGGCCACATCCCTCAAACGGACGATAGAACCATCCGGATTGGCGCGAATGACGATTTCTTCAAATTCGTTAACCGTAGATAAACGCCCCTGAGCGATAATGGGTATTGTAATATCCTGGCCTGCTATGGGTTGCTTTCCCAACTCCCCCGCTGCCGATTCTCTGTTCTGATCTTTCAACGCATCCTGCAAATCCTTTACCGTCAGTCCAAAATTAGCCATACGGTCGGGCATCACCCAAATGCACATCCCATAATAACGGCTACCGATATTGGATACCCGGCCGACTCCGGGAATACGTTTCAGAATATCCAACACATTTATCGTAGCAAAATTGCTGAGATAAATCTCGTCGAACCGGGGATCGGAGGAGGTAAGCGTCAGTGTCATCAACTGATTCGAAGATTGTTTTTCCACCGAAATTCCGTTTTGAACCACTTCCGCAGGCAAACGGGATTCCGCCAGTTTCACCCGGTTCTGTATTTCCACCGCCGCCAATTCCGGATTAGCGGCTATATCGAAGGTCACCTGAATGGTCAACCCTCCGGAGTTGGAACTGCTCGATTCCATATATAACATTCCCGGCGTTCCATTCAGCTCCTGCTCGATAGGAGTGGCCACAGCCTGGGATACCGTTTTTTTTTTTTATGATTGTGAGTATTCCGAGATCTACACCATCGGCGGCGTAATCTGCGGATATTGGTCCAACGGTAATAAATAGAGGCCGATACATCCGACCACTACGATCAATATAGATAACACAGCCGAAAAAATAGGCCGGTCAATAAAAAAATCTACCTTCATAATTCACACTCAAAATTAAACTTCACTCTCTCCTACTCTTTCAACCAGAAACCTTAACGGTAAACTAAATCCTTTCCAGTAATACTCCGGGTCTCAATTTATGATATCCTTCCACCACCACCAGTTCTCCAGCTCCCAATCCCCGTTCCACGACCATATAATTCCCAAATTCGGGGCCCGTTTCGATCAAGCGCTTCTCGGCTGTATTATCCTTTCGCATAATATACACATGTGCCCCTCCTTTTTCAATGGCGATTGCCTTTACAGGCACCACCACAGCATTTTCGCGTACATCCAGCAACAGTTTCACTTTGGTAAACTGTCCGGGCAATAATTTATGCTCAGGATTGGCCAGGGCTGCGCGTACTCCAAAGGTTCCGGTCTTGGGATCCACCTGCGGCTCCGCAAAATCCACCAGTCCCTTCTCCGGATAAACGGAATCGTCAGCCAGAGTAACCGTCACCACCGGCTGCCAGGACCGTGAAGTATCCTGCTCTCCCAGTTTAACATTCCGCTGCTGGCTCCTGAGATAATCCAAAGCCGTCAGATTGAAATCCACCAGAACGGTATCGCTGGAAACCACCGTAGCCAGCAAAGACTTGGCCCCGGGCCCCACCAAGGTTCCGATATCTGCATGTCGTTCACTGATATATCCTGAAATCGGAGAACGGACGGTTGTGTATCCCAGTTCTAATTCCGCCTGAGCTAAATCAGCCCGGCTCATGGCTACATTCGCCTTAGCGCTCTCCCAAGCTGCCACTGCATTGTCGAGGTCTAGCTGACTGGCTGCATTTTGTTCATACAAAGGACGCAAACGCTCTACATCCCGGCCCGTCTTCAACTCCAACGCCTGATCTTTTTTCAACTGAGCCTGCGCCTTATCCACCCGGGCCCGATAAAGATCCTGATTTATGATAAATAAAGGTTGATTGTGCTCCACCCTCTTTCCTTCTTCAAACGACATTTTCTCCAAATACCCTTCCACCCGGGCCCGTACCTCTACAAACTGCCTGGCGCGTACGCGACCGACATATTCCCCGAAAATCTCTACATTTTGTACTCCGGCTTCTTCCACAACGACAGGAATCCTATCTTCCGTCTTTTCCCGTTTACAACCTGAAAACATCAAATACAGCCCGCAAACGGACCATATCACCATTCGTCTTATTCTCATACCTATTTCGCCTTTTTAATATGAACAATCCTATTGAAAATATTATGCCACAATCAAAAGCCCACTAGTCTACATGCAGCATTTTTAATAATAAATTGATTTTAAACCACTTAACAATCAGGTCATTTTTTTTAGCCTGTAGAAAAAATACTCACCACAGCAGAATTATTCCACAACCTTCATTCTCCTTTTCCGTATAGTCAGAAGATAAAAAACAGGACAAAGACATGAAACATATTTTTTTATATTGCTTTATCACTTTCCTTTTATTTTCCCGGGTTTCGGCTCAGCAGGATTCCATCCTCCATCTCAGCCAACCGCTTCCCGGTAATGATTCCTGGTGGGAAATGTTCCACGATCCTACCCTGCTTTTTTTGATCGATAAAGCCATGCTCAACAATTACGACCTTCAGAATGCCATTAAAAACATCGAAATAGCCAGGTCACGTCTACGTATTGAACGCTCGAATTTCTTCCCGTCACTCACCGCCACTACGCAATATGCTCCCAGTAAAACCAGCATGGGCATCGAATATATGGACCGCTACAGCCGTATCGGTCAGGCTAGTATAGAAATGAACTGGGAACTGGACGTATTCGGAGGCATCCGGAACAGTGTAAAAGCGCAAAAAGAATATTTTCTCGCTTCTCAGGAAGACTACCGGGGAGTGATGGTTTCCCTGGCCGCAGAAGTGGCGACAGCCTATATCCAACTCCGCACCTACCAGGAACAACTGGAAGTCACCCGGAATAACCTCGCTTCCCAGGAAGAAATCCTAAGAATCAACGAAGCCAGGGCGGAAGCAGGCCTTACCTCACAGCTCGCCGTAGCCCAATCCCGGGGACTTTTACTGCAAACCCGGGCGACGATTCCCGGCATCGAGTATTCCATTTATCAACAAGCCAATTTGATAGGAACACTGACAGGGGAATATTCCGATTCCCTGCGCATGGCATTATTAAAGACCGATTCGCTTCCTAACGTTATCGAAACTTTAGTACAGGGCATTCCGGCAGAACTCATCCGCCGTCGCCCCGACGTACGCTCCGCCGAACGCCAGATCGATGCATTGGCAGCCTCCGTCGGAGCCTCCCGGGCCGACTGGTGGCCTAAATTCTACGTCACCGGAGCTTTCGGTTTCGGAAACGAGGAATACAAACACTTCTTCCAGGAAAGAAATATGACCTGGCAAATCAGTCCATCCATTCAATGGACTTTCTTCAGCGGACGCAAGATTACCGAAAACATCCGCCTGGCGCAACTGCAGCTCGACGAAGGCATCAACACTTACAACCAAACCTTACTCACGGCTTTGCAGGAAATCGACGATGCCATTTTTTCCTATAATAAATCTTTACAGCAATTATCGGCCGATCGCCAGGCACTCGAACAAATCAAACTCACTTTGCAATATGCGGTCGACCTTTACAATAAAGGTCTTTCGGACTATCAGACCGTACTCGATTCCCAAAGGAATGTATTGAATTATGAAAATATTCTGGTCACAGCCCACAGCTCGACACTATTATATTTCATTCAATTGTATAAAGCGCTGGGAGGAGGATACGAATATCAGGTAAACAACAAATATTAATCCATGAATGACAAACTCTAACGATTTTGTAATTCTTTTATTTGTATTATAAAGATGAAAAAGTTTATATATCTGTTTCTGGGAATCAGCCTATGTATGGCAGGATGCAAGAAAAAAACAAACGAAAAAGCCGATACGGCCCGGATACCGGAAGTGCTGGTGGCCGAACCCGTACAACAGGACGTAGTATATACTAAACAATATCCTGCCTATATGAAAGACATAAA
>CAJKZL010000236.1 GCA_905204385.1 uncultured Odoribacter sp.
GTCATAAAATCACGCACATTAGTCTTATCGTAAAGTTCCTGATTGAACATGATTTTCCGGATATCATCCAAAAGCACTATCCCCAAATAAGCCCCTTTTTCGTCGATAACCGGAAAAATATTCCGACAGGAACGGGAGACTTTTTTCACCAGGTCGCCTAGTGTGGCATCCACGGAAATGGTTTTCAGATCGGTCTCTATCACCTTATTCAATTTCATAAGTGTCAAGACGGCCTTATCTTTATTGTGAGTAATCAAATCCCCCTTCAAGGCCAGACGACGTGCATAGATGGAATAAGGCTCCATCCCTCTGCCGGTCAGGTGGGCCGTTACCGAAGTGATCATCAGGGGAACCAGCAAACTGTATCCGCTGGTGATCTCGGCAATCAGGAACATAGCCGTCAGCGGGGAATTCATCACTCCCGACATCACCCCGGCCATTCCGGCAAGCACGAAATAACTCACCGGCACATGAATGATCCCTGTCATGTTTATCAACGTAGCGATCAGGAAACCGGTCACACCTCCGGTAAAAAGGCTGGGAGCAAAAACTCCGCCAACCCCGCCGCTACCGTTCGTCAATGCCGTGGCAACCACTTTCAGGAATACAAGCCCTATCACATACAAAACCAGTACGAAAGCATAATTCCGGAAATCGAAGAAATAGGTATTATTCAACAACGAATCGGCATTATCCGTCAGCAGATCGCCTAAAGAAGAGTATCCTTCACCGTATAACGGCGGAAAAACATAGATCAGCAAGCCTAACAAAGCTCCTCCGATCAATATCCTCTTAAACTGATTTTTAATTCCCGTAATCCATTTCTCTATCCGGATATTCAAACGGATAAAATAAACCGAAACCAATCCGCAAAATACTCCCAAGAGAATATAATAAGGAACATTGGCTAAAGCAAAATGCTCGTGTACGGCAAATTCGAGCACCACGCCCTCCCCCATCAGGAAATAAACAATGACATACGAGGAAATAGCAGAAATCATCAGCGGAACCAGAGAGGCCATCGTCAGATCGAGCATCAGTACCTCCAAAGTAAATACAATGCCGGCGATAGGCGCCTTGAAGATACCCGCGATAGCTCCCGCAGCGCCACATCCGATCATCAGCGTCATCACCTTGTAATTCATCCTGAAGAAACGAGCCAGGTTGGAACCGATAGATGCTCCGGTCAGCACAATGGTGGCCTCTGTTCCCACCGATCCTCCGAAACCGATGGTAATCGTACTGGCCACCATGGACGAATAATTATTATGGGGCTTAATGATGCTGTTCTGCCTGGAAATAGCGTACAATACCTTGGTGACACCGTGACTGATATCTTCCCGGACAAAATAACGGACAAACAAAGAAGTCAGCCAAATCCCGATAAAAGGATAGACAAAAAACAAAAGACTACCACTATCGATCTGCAGGCGCTCGGTGAAAAATTGATGGGTAAAATGCACGGAATTTTTCAGAAATACACCGGCCAATCCAGTAATAATACCTACCAGAAGACTCAAAATGATGATAAAATTTCTTTCTTTAATATGACGTACCCGCCAACTTAAAAAACGTACATACCAACTATTCCACCACGACATAATTATTTTCGATTTATGAGTTGTGATTTACGATAGGCTAAGATTCCGTTTCTTCGTTCATCGTCACTCGTTCATCGTCGCTCCGGTTTAAAACAATCTTACTTCTTCCTCACACTCTTCAGAGAGCCGAACTGCGGATAGAATTCCAACATCAATCCCTCATTGCTGACGACATCCAGCGGAAATTTTTTGATTTCACCCAATTGAGGAACAATAGTCCGGAAATTCATGATTTCGTTTTTCCCGTTCCATAATTGTAATTCCCCCACAGCGGCAACCCTGTAATAAAGGGCGGGTCCCGTTACATCTCCATCTACAGGATTGGAGGCAGGTACCACCACATTGGAGATTTTCAGCAAATATGCCGGAGCAGAAACGTTCTTAGGATCGGTAATCCCCTCTTGCTCGGAAAACCGGAAAGCTACCACCGGTTCGTCCGCTTTGACAGGAACACAGGTCACCACCCGCTTGACTTGCCGGGTTTCTTTCTTCCCCATGAACAAACTCAGGTAATTGGCTTCCATGCGGTCGTATTCCTTCAGGATGATTTCCAGCGATTTTCCGTCTGCCACCTGATTGTCGGCGTCCAACAATTTCACCCGCTCCGAACGGATCCGGAAAATCTCGCTTACAGCTTCTTTGACATTATCCGATTCAGTCTTCGGAGCATACCGGACGATAGGATCCCAGATTTTTTTCATCTCCCCGTCGATCTCCTGGAAAGTATAATTCGTATCCAGCACCTCTTTCAGGTGATTATAGGTATTGAGCTTAATAATATCGATCCGTTCGTTTTCAATATCGTCCACGGCAAGATAATCCACCTGTTGTGGCTGATTAAAAACGTCACCCTTGCCGGCCATCACCCCTGCCAGAAATCCTTCCGCACTCAAAGACAAGGTCAAAGGGCCGTAATCTCCCGATGCGGAAACGGAATACACCGCTTTCTCGTCCGGAAGATAAAGCGGCCGGATGTCGATTCCGGCAATTTTCCAATGCTCTTCCGCTTCGGCTATTTCCGGAATCAATCCCAGCTCTTTTTCAGCAAAATTACGGTAAGGCCCTGGAATATAAGTCGTACGTTCCATCGTAACCTCCAATTCATAAGCCACCTTGGGCAAACAATAATTGATGTTGACCAATGTACTCAGTTCCTTTTTCTTCTGTGCCCCGGCCGTAAACGATATTGCCGTCAACAGGACCAGCCAGCACAAACTTTTCAACTTGCCTTTGTTCATATTTTTAGACTATCAATTTTTCAGTTTTTTCCAGGCTCTCCCCATATTCCGGGCCATCATGCCTGCCGTAATTCCCCGGTATCCATGCTCTTCCGCCAGCAAATCCCCCGACAAGCCGTGAACAAAAACACCTATCCGGGCGATATCTAGGCAACTCAAGCCATTCGCTGCAAGCGCCAGCAAAACACCGGTCAACACATCCCCTGTCCCCCCTGTAGCCATTCCGGGATTTCCGCTCATATTGAAATACAATTGTCCTTCGGGGGTGGCAATGACCGAATTAGCCCCTTTCAGGATAACATGCACTCCGAAAGATTTCGCAAAATTGCTTAATTTATTTAATCTGTCAAAATCATTTTCACTTTTTCCTGCTAATCTTTGGAATTCTTTCATATGCGGTGTTAAAATACACTTCCCGTGCAATAACTTCATCAACTCTTTATGCTCCCCCATCAGATTCAAAGCATCGGCATCCAATATGGTAACCCCCTGATAACTCTGCAACAAACTCCTCAACCCATCCCTCGTCTCGGGCCCTTGTCCCAACGCAGGCCCGATGGCTATGGCATCATACTTTCCAGGCGTCTTGACGACAGAAAAATACTTCTCCGACTGATCCCGCTCGGGAATGGCTTCAGGAACCGACGTTTGAAGAATGTCAAGTCCTTTCAGGGGGACATGGCAAAACAGTAAACCGATGCCGGAATGCAATGCCGCTTGGGCCGCCAGCACCGCCGCACCCATCATCCCATAGCGGCCGGCCACCAGCAATCCTCTCCCATTGGTGCCTTTATGTGCAAACTTACTGGGCGGAGGCAATAAGTCGCGGATCACCTCCTCCGTAGTATAATACCAGTCCGAAGGAGTTTGCCCGATCGCATCTTCACTCAACCCGATATCCACCACCGACCACCTGCCGGCATAAGCTGCATTTTCCGGCAACATAAACGCCAACCTGGGAAATTGAAAAGTAAAGGTATAATCCGCCCGCACAATGGCTTCCGGATCATTACCGGCATTGTCTTCCCCCATCAGTCCCGATGGCATATCCACTGCGACCACCGTATTGGGTAGACTGTTCATTCTACGGATAACCGAAGCGGCGAGCCCGGTGACCTTCCGGTTCAATCCCGAACCGAATAAAGCGTCGACAATCACTGTTTCCCCATCGGCCTGCAAATCTTCTGCAGCCCGAAGATCGGTCACAGCGCCCCCTTCTTCCTGCCAACGAATGAAATTGGCCCGGCAATCCCCGCTCATCTCCTCCTCCGGCAAACGAAAAACAGCGACTTCCTTTCCTTTTTGCTTCAATAAACGGGCAATAGCGTAACCGTCGCCTCCATTATTCCCTTTCCCCACAACTACAGCGATAGCAGGAACATTTTCAAAAAAATTCAAAAAACAGCGGGTCCATGCCCCGGCTGCTCTTTCCATCAACTCCAAAGAGCTTATCGGCTCATGCTCAATCGTATATTTATCGATTGCAGCAAGCTGATCCGTCCGAAAAATCTTATTTAACTTTTCCATAACATCAACTCAATCGTTTTAAAGCTGAAAAATACAGAAAAATTCTTACATTTGCTCCCGTCGTGAAATTAATATTAACTTAAAATAATCAAATTCATGTTTCAAAATCAACCCAAGGGACTGTATGCCCTGGCTCTTGCCAACACTGGAGAACGCTTCGGGTATTACACGATGCTTGCTATTTTTACACTTTTCTTGCAAGCGAAATTTGGCTTTAGTTCAGCAGCTACCTCTAACATTTTTGCTGGTTTCTTAGCCTTTGTATATTTTTTACCTATTTTAGGAGGTATCCTGGCCGATAAATACGGCTACGGTAAAATGGTAACGACAGGCATCGTCGTCATGTTTATCGGCTATACCTGTCTCGCTATTCCGACAGGAGGCGATGCACTCGGAGTGGCCGCCATGTTCGGAGCCCTTTTCCTGATTGCCTTAGGTACCGGATTGTTTAAGGGAAACCTACAGGTGATGGTTGGAAACCTTTATGACGACCCCAAGTATTCCAGCAAACGGGACACTGCCTTCAGCTTGTTTTATATGGCCATCAATATCGGTGCCCTTTTCGCTCCTACGGCTGCTTCGAAGATCACCGAACATTTCATGGGAAAAGCTGGTTTTAAATACCAAGGCGATATCCCTGCGCTTTGCCATGAATATCTGGAAAAAGGTCAACAAATGGCAGCAGATTCACTGCATACGCTGACCGAATTCGCCCAGTCGCAGGCAGCAACCTTCAATGGCGACCTGACAGCCTTTGCCCATAAATATATCGACGAATTATCTTTATCCTACCATTATGGTTTTGCTGTTGCTTGTGTTTCACTGGTTGTTTCCATGCTCATCTACCAAGTGTTCAAGAGAACGTTCAAACACGCCGACGTCAATACCAAACAAGCTGCTGCCAGCGGTAAAAAAGAGAATATCGTCGAACTGACTCCCGAACAGACAAAATCCAGGATTACGGCTCTTATTCTGGTGTTCGCCGTAGTAATCTTCTTCTGGATGGCCTTCCATCAAAACGGCCTTACTCTGACCTTCTTCGCACGCGACTATACGGCCAGAACGGCAGACGGTGCTTTAGGAATGAGCTTCAATGTCTTCAACCTGGTTTTCGTCATTACCCTTATCTATAGTTTATTTTCCTTATTTCAATCCAGAGAAGTCAAATCCCGGCTTATCGCTGCCGGTGTAGCCTGCCTTTCTGCCGGAGTTTTGATTTACAAATATTTATCGCTGGAACCGGGATCCTTTATCGAAGTGCTTCCCCAAATGTTCCAACAGTTCAATCCCTTCTTCGTTGTAGCCCTTACCCCTGTTTCCTTAGCAGTATTCGGCGCTTTGGCCAAGAGAGGCAAAGAACCTTCCGCTCCGCGTA
>CAJKZL010000237.1 GCA_905204385.1 uncultured Odoribacter sp.
CGTGTACACCTACATGCTGCCCACCTTCCCGCTGAGCGCCGACCGCCCGTTCGCCCACGAGAGCTCATCGACGGAGGCCAAATACGGCGTGGCGATCGACGAAGGTCCGGTGATGAACCCCTCGACCTCGTCGATCGAGTATGCACAGATCTGGTACGAGAGCGTACTGCGGAACTGCCGGGTGAACAAAACAACGCTGCACATCGGCAAACCCGGCCGGCACACGGTGAAAATCCTGTGCGGCGACGCCGGCACGGTGCTCCAGAAGATCGTGCTGGACTTCGGCGGCATGAAACGCTCCTACCAGGGACCGCCGCCCACCCGCGCCGAATAACCACCGAAAAAAGGTCCGGATCGCTCCGGACCTTTTTCATTGCGGGGAAAAGCCTCCGGTCCCCGCGAAAAAAGGCGGCAGCAGGCAGCGGCTTTTAAGCGGGATCGTTCCGGGCAGTGCGGAGAACGGGGCGGATGGAATGTACCGAAGTACTATCAATATGTATTCCGAGAGGAGAAAATAGCGTAAATATTAGGTTTTCAATAATTTAATATTCGCAAGAATTTTCTTCTTCGGGTAATAACCGGCATAAAAAGGTAATTCCAGACGAGGTTTCGGTTTCCAGATCGTTACCTCGTCTGTTTTGTTGTGTTTTGCATAAAACAGTCATCTGCAGTTTCTTGCATCGTCCTTCATCTTGACAAACGACTCTGAAGAAATTAGTTTTTAACCCCTAAATTTCCTCGGAGCATGCGCAGCACATTCAAGGTTCTGTTCTACCTTAAAAAGGACAAACACAAAGTTCAGCCTGTTTTTCCTGTCATGGGCCGTATTACCGTCAACGGTACTATCTCCCAGTTCAGCGCCAAACTCAACGTACCTCCCCATCTGTGGGAAGTGAAGGGCGGAAGAGCCAAGGGCAAAAGCCTCGAAGCCGACCGTATCAACCGCCATCTGGATAATATCCGTATCCAGATAGGTAAACACTATCAGTCTATCTGCGACCATGACGGATATGTTTCCGCCGATAAGGTGAAAAATGTCTGTCTGGGTTTCGGCAGAAAGTATAAACTGTTACTGGAGTTATGCGATGAATTCTGTAAGGATTACAAGACCCGTGTAGACGTCGACCGTACCATCCACTCCTTACTTCGTTATCAAACCTTAAGACGTGATTTGGGTCACTTCGTCTGCCGGAACTATAAAGTCAGGGATATCCCCCTTGCGGAACCGGACCAGTCTTTTGCAGAAAAGTTTACCGCCTATCTGAAGCATGTCAGAGGCCTTGCCGACACGACGGTCAGCGTTGAGATCAAATCGCTGAAGCATATCGTCAAGAAAGCGTTTAACGACGGGCAAACAGACAAGAATCCGTTCGCCTATTACTATTATGTTGCCGAACAGCCGGAGATCGAATACCTCACCGAAGAGGATATCAACAGACTGATAAACGGCAGAGTCAGTCAGCAGCGTCAGGATCGGACGCGGGATATGTTTCTGTTCTGCTGTTTCACGGGGTTGTCGTATGCCGATCTGGCGAAACTGAATTATGAGGAGTTGAAACAAACTCCGGACGGAGCATGGTGGATTGGCAGTATCCGTCAGAAGACGAAAGTCGCGTTCACGGTAAAACTGCTTCCGGTCGCAAAGGCAATCCTTGAAAAGTACCGTATTCCGACAAACCGGTTCAACAGACTTCTTCCCGGAAATCCGGATAGGGTCTTCCCGGTCGCTTCCTTGAAATCCTCGGACGCCTGCCTGAAACAGATCGCCAGACAATGCGGAATTACCAAGAATCTGAAATTTCACCTCGCGCGGCATACGTTCGCAACGACGGTCACATTGATGAACGGTATTCCGCTGGAAACGGTATCAAAAATGCTGGGGCACAAATACACGACTACGACTCATATCTATGCCAAGGTCGCGAACCCGATGATCGACAAAGCCATTACCCAGATTGAAGGTAGGATTGGTGAGCGGTTTCAATTCCCGCATTTACCCGAAGGAAATGCCGGATAAATTCCAAACGGAAACTGAACCCTGACATTTTCCGCCGGCAGGGAATTTATCGCCGGAGATGAAAATCCGCAAGGCCATGCGAATCGCCCGAGGGCGAGCCTTGCGGATTTCCGTCCCCGGCGTTTTGCTGGACGCTGCCTTTCTGATTGCAGACGGCCATGTTTACAGGGGTGATGTTCATGATACAGCATTTAAAAGGTTCAACAACTCGCGTTTGGGGATAGCCATTCTGCCAGATTTTGCATTTTTGCTGCATTCAGAAATGCATTCTTTCAGGAATTCAGAGTTTATGAATATCCTTTATTCCGAAAGAGGGAAAGAGCAATTTTAACAACGAATTTCGGCCCGGGACAATCGCCATCGCGCCGACACGATAGCCTTTTAGGATGATTCAAGTTCATGGCTCACAAACGCTTCCTTTTATTTCTGCCGCAATATAAACAGGATAACGCTTCGGTTTCGATGTCCGCTTACGACCGCACCAGTCCGCACCGAGGGCTTGTTTTGGCGCCCGCACGGTTGTAATATTGCACATGGGAAAGACCGCCCCGGAAGCCGCTTCGGAGGTTTTTCAAAGTTTTCACAAAAAAAATTCCGGCGCGGATTTTTGTTGTCGCCAGACAACAGCGAGCTGTACCTTTGTATGCCGAAAAACTTTTCGGCATACGAAAGGTGCTCGCTCTGCGAGGCCGGGTGGCGTTCCCGAGTCACGCCACCTTACAACCTACGATATGACAAGTTCAAAAAAGAGGATCGGACGCCCGACAACGACAGATCCCAGAGTCCACAGGTATAATTTCAAACTCACCACGGAGGAGAATATCCGCTTTAAGCAGATGCTTTATAAGGCGGGATCGGAGCATAACCGGAGCCGTTTTATCGTCAAAAGAATCTTCGCCGAGGAGTTTGTCGTCATCAAACGCGACCCGTCGAAGACGCAGTTTATTGCCCGGCTGAATGACTTTTATTTCCAATTTCAAAAGCTGGGGAATAACTGTGTGCCCGTCAAGGCGATATAATAAATATAGTGATGGCAAGCTATTAGGTAAGTGTTCTTTGCAAATAACCTATCATCAACCGACTTATCTGAGAGGGAAACCGGACAGGGAGTGTAGCATGTCGGGGTAAACCATAAGTCAGTTAGTTACCGGACTGCGACTGAATGGGGTGATGAAAGACAGATATGAGGATAAAATCCGGATTGATTGAATGACAGCCTGAGCGGTACCTTCCGAAACTGTGACGTTAAGGTAACTATACTCGTCATATCGTGATACTCTCATTGTGGTAGTTGTACAGAGAGAGCAAGAACTTATCACGACGCAACTGCAATAAGCAGTAAAAGGCGGACGTCATATCCGACAATCTGTCGCGCCATAGTTATTATATCGCAAACGGGGATTACCTAAACCGGAATGCCGTAAGGCTATTGGACGAAGGTCTATGAATATCCGGTATGGCAACGGAGCCACCGTAGTAGTCCGAGCGAGGGAAAGCCTCGCACACGGCGAAGGGCGGCAGCTAATATTCATTAATACGATTAACGGAAAATGCGAGAGGCATTATGAGAAGTCCCGCAAGAGTATTAAACAGTCTGACAAAGCATAGTCAAACCACGGAATACAGGTTTGAGAGGCTTTATCGTATTCTTTTCAATGAGGAAATGTATTACCTGGCTTATCAACGAATATATGCCAAGCCGGGTAATATGACACAAGGTGCAGACGGAGAAACCATCGACCGTATGAGCCTTCCCCGCATTGAGAAACTGATCCTTTCGTTGAAAGACGAAAGCTACTCTCCCCAGCCATCGAGAAGAGTACACATCCCGAAGAAAAACGGAAAGACACGACCTCTCGGCGTACCCTCTTTCGACGACAAACTGGTGCAGGAGGTAGTACGAATGGTACTGGAAGCTATTTACGAAGGTCACTTTGAAGATACTTCGCACGGCTTCCGTCCGCATCGCAGCTGCCACACCGCATTGAATGCCGTACAGAAGACTTTTACGGGTAAGAAGTGGTTCATCGAAGGAGATATAAAAGGTTTCTTCGACAATGTCAATCATGGTATTTTGATCGACATCTTAAAGAAACGTATTTCCGACGAACGATTCATACGACTTATCAGAAAATTTCTGAAAGCGGGTTACTTGGAACAATGGCAATTTCATGGAACGTACAGCGGAATGCCGCAAGGTGGAATTATCAGTCCGATATTGGCCAATATCTATTTGGACAAGCTGGATAAGTACATGAAGGAATATGCCGCCGGATTCGACAGTGGCAACAGGGTAAGAGCGTGCCGTGAATACGAAGTCCTCACTTACCAAAAGAGGCTGGTTATGCATGAACTCAAAACAGCGACAAACGATGTAGAAAGAAAAGTGCTCGTCAAACGGCTCAAAGAGATAGACAAAACCCGATCCGCGATGCCGTGCTTCGCCCCTATGGACGGAAACTTCAAGAGGCTTAAATATGTGAGGTATGCCGACGACTTCCTCATTGGAATTATCGGCAGTAAAGAAGATGCCGTAAAGATCAAGGACGATATAAAGCGTTTCCTTGCAGACAGACTGGCATTGGAACTATCGGATGAGAAAACGCTCGTCACTCATACTGAAAAGCCTGCAAAATTCCTTGGATATGAGGTGACTGTCCGCAAGTCGAACCTGCAAAAACGGAACAAACGGGGAAGCCTGTCCCGTGTGTATGGAAACAAGGTCAGATTAAAGGTAACGACCGAAGTAATAAAGAAAAAATTGCTGGAACTCGGGGTGCTGAAATTCAGCTATCATAACGGGCACGAGCAATGGATTCCCAAACATAGGTCGGAACTTATCAATAATGACGACCTTGAAATCCTTGACAGTTACAATGCCGAGATCAGAGGGTTTTACAACTATTACTCGATAGCTAACAACGCTTCTGAACTGAATACTTTTCACTACATCATGCAGTACAGTATGTACAAAACCTTTGCCGGGAAATACCGAACCACAGTAAGACGAATTTGCCGGAAATACAAACGCAACGGAGTCTTTACAGTCGGGTATACGGTAAAAAACGGCAAAGCAAAAGAACGTCGCTTATACAATGAAGGGTTCAAAAGAAAAAGACCTTCCTATGATCGGGCGATTGACAGATGCCCGAATCCAATGCCCGGCGTCAGCACCACAAGCCTTATAGACAGGCTGAAAGCTCGGAAATGCGAGTTGTGCGGTGCTACGGATAATCTGGTTATGCACCATGTGCGTAAACTCGGAGAACTGAAAGGCAAGGAGAATTGGGAAAAACTGATGATTGCCAGACGTCGAAAGACTATGGCTGTTTGTAGTAGCTGTCATCAAAAAATACATCATGGAACGTTTTAGACTGACAATATTAGTGGAGAGCCGGATACGCTGGAAGGTGTACGTCCGGTTCGGAGGCGAGTATTGGGAAACCTATCATAGAAATATGACAAGGCGCCGGGTACTTAGCCTACATAATCAGATTGTAAAGGCTGTCAATGCGCACTTCTCCAACGTCGCTATCCCGCATCAGATCGCCATGCTGGAACAACGCACCCGCGAGCTGAAAGCCCTGAGTATCGAGATTCTCAACCTTGCAAATCGTGCTGTGGAAGGGTTGCGATTACAAGGTCAGGTCCCTCGCATGGAGGGGCGTTACGTTACAACAAGGAAAAGGTCGATAAAG
>CAJKZL010000238.1 GCA_905204385.1 uncultured Odoribacter sp.
CTGAAATTGAGGTTATGAGAGTCGGTTTAATCAATACTTCGGAGCAGGCAGGCGGGGCTGCCGTGGCATGTAAACGGCTGATGGCGGCTTTGCGGAATGCCGGGGAAGAGGTGAAAATGCTGGTGGGCGGAAAATGTTCTTCCGATCCGGACGTGGTGCAGGTAAAGGTGAATCCCCGGATTGCCCGTTTCCGGTTTTTATGGGAACGCCTGGTGATCTGGATCAATAATGGCTTTTCGCGGAAGAATCTTTTTGCCGTATCGCTGGCCGATACAGGAGTGGATATTTCAAAACATACTCTGGTGCAGGAAGCGGATGTGATCCATCTTCATTGGATCCATAACGGCTTTTTGTCTTTGGGCGACGTGCGCCGTTTGTTGGCGCTGGGAAAGCCGGTGGTTTGGACTTTGCACGATATGTGGATGCTGACGGGGATATGCCATTGTGCGCGGGATTGTGAACATTTTCACGAAGTATGCCGGAATTGCCCCTTGCTCCGTTTTCCGGGGCGGAACGATCTTTCACACCGGGTATGGAGGAAAAAAAAGAAATTACTCGATAAGTCCGGCGTTCACTTTGTCACCTGTAGTCAATGGCTGTTGGGAGAAAGCCTCGAAAGCCGCCTGTTGCAGTCCCGACGGCTTGTTGCTATTCCCAATCCGATCGATACCGGGCTATTCCGTCCCAAGGATAAGCAGCAATGCCGGCGAGAATTGGGATTGCCTGTAGGAAAAAAACTGTTGCTTTTCGGGGCGGAACGGGCGGATAATGCCCTGAAGGGGATAGCCTATTTGGTGGATGCCCTCCGGATGCTGGCCCGGGAGCGGCCTGAACGGCAGGAAGATATTGAAGTGGTGATCTTCGGTAAGTCGAAAACCGGATTGCCGGAATTGCCGTTCCCTTCCCATTTCGTGGGTTTTGTTGCCGACGAAGAACAAATGGTGAACCTTTATAATGCCGTGGAGGTATACGTTACTCCTTCGTTAGCGGATAATCTGCCGAATACGGTCATGGAGGCCATGGCCTGCGGCATTCCCGTCGTCGGTTTCGACACCGGGGGGATTCCCGAAATGATCGATCATAAAGTAAATGGCTATCTCGCCGGATTTAAAAACAGCCGGGAACTGATGGAAGGAATATGCTGGATGCTTTTCAAAGCCGTTCCCGCAGACATGGCTCACGAAGCGAGAGCGAAAGTGCTGCGTTGTTATACCGAAGAAAAAGTGAGCGAAGCTTATTTAAATTTATACAAACAAGTATGCAGGAAAAATTAACCGACCGCCGGTATTGGGTGGAATATTGGGCTAATTATCAGTACGAGAAAATTCCTTCCAGGGTGGTGTACGAAGACTATTTGCCGCTTTGCCAGGGAGCGTCGAGTTTTATTGAAATCGGTGGCTTTCCGGGTATCAATGCTTTGTATTTTTATAAACATGTGTGTCCGGATGTCAGTTTACTGGATTTCTATTGCGACCGGGAGATGGTCAATGAACTCGAACGCCGGAACGGGATTCCCTGCAATACGGTAAAATGCCTGGAAGCGGATTTTTTTCAGTATACTTCCGACCGGAAGTATGATATTGTGTTTTCCCACGGCTTTATCGAACATTTTCAGGATACCGCAGATGTGATTGCCCGTCACGTCCGGCTCTTGTCGGATTCCGGCCGCTTGCTGATCGTATTACCGAACTTCCGCGGGATTAACGGGGGCATACAATGGCTTTTCGACCGGCAGAATCTGAAAGCCCATCATTTGCAATCCATGGATGTAAAGTTCCTTCGCCGGATTGCGGAGGACCTTGGATTGAAAGAGGTGAAGGTGGAATACACCCGTAAACCTGTAGTATGGCTGGAACCGAAACCTTGCCTGGTCAATCGGATATTCCGCCTGCCGGTGCGCTTATTGAGCTATGCTTTAAAGCTTTTTCCCGTGAAAGGACGCCTTTTATCACCCTATATCCTATTAACGGCCAGAAAATAAAAAGAATGATGAAAATATCGGTAATCACCGTAACCTATAATGCCCGTCGATGGCTGGAGCGTACCTTAAAAAGTGTGATTGCACAGGCAACGGATGCTGTGGAATTGCTGATCATCGACGGAGGTTCTACAGACGGCACCCTGGAATTGATCCGAAAATATGAGGATACCATAGATTACTGGATCAGTGAACCCGACAAAGGTTTATATGATGCGATGAATAAAGGGGTGCGGCAGGCCACGGGCGATTACGTTTGGTTTATCAATGCCGGGGATACGATAGCCGCTTCCACTACGGTGAGATTGTTGCTCGATCAGTTGAAAGGCAAAGAGCTTCCGGATGTGATTTACGGGGAAACGGGAATTTGCGATGAAAGCGGCCGAAGCATCGGTACACGCCGGCTGAAGGCGCCGGAACAACTGAATTGGAAAAGTTTTAAATGGGGGATGTTGGTGTGTCATCAGTCTTTTCTGGCTAAAAGGGCCGGCGTGCCGCTTTACGATCTGCAATATAAACTCGCTGCCGATTACGATTGGTGTATCCGTTGCCTGAAGCAGGCAAAAAGCGTACACAACAGCCACCTGGTGTTGTCGGAGTTTTTGGAAGGAGGGGTGAGCAGCTTGCGCCGCAGGGAGGGATTGAAGGAACGTTACCGCATTATGTGCCGTTATTACGGGAAAGGGGGCACGCTGTGCAGGCATGTCTGGTTTGCCCTCCGTTTTTATTTTGCGAAGTGGTTTATAGGTAGGGTGTGAGGATTTTTTGTTATGTTTGCAATGAAAAATAGATAGATTATGCAGTTTCAATTCAAAGCAGTAAAGCAACATATTTTAGCTTTAGCGGTATTTTTATTGTTATCGGTGGTTTATTTTGCTCCGATGGTTTTCAATGGTAAAGTTCTTCAACAATCCGATTTGGCCAGCGTCAAGGGGATGACCAACGAACTCGACCGTTATTATGGAGACAAGCAGGAGGTGGAAGGCGGAGTGGCTGCCTGGACGGGCAGCATGTTTTCCGGAATGCCCACCTACAATATCAAAGTGTACGGCGCACCGGGAAACTACCTGAGGTATGTGGAAGCTCCGGTGAAACAACTGGGGTATTTCGGTCCTGCCATTATTTTGGCTGCATTGCTCTCTTTTTATTTTCTCATGTGCGTGATGGGGATGCAATTTTGGCTGGCGCTGGCCGGGGCTATCGCTTATGCTTTTGCTTCCTATAATATTATCATTATCGATGTCGGTCATATCACCAAAGCTTATACCATTGCCTATATGCCTTTGACCATTGCCGGAATGTGCCTGCTGTTCCGGCAGAAATTGCTGGCCGGCGGGGTATTTTTCACGCTGGGAGTGGCATTGTCCTTAGGCAGCAATCACATTCAGATTACCTATTATCTGGCGTTGTTTTGCCTTATCCTGTATGTCGGTTACGCTTACCGGGAAATGGTGCAACGCAAGTATAAAGAATTGCTGCGGGCCACAGGCATTTTGGCCGCAGGGGTGATCCTGGCAGTGATCCCGATGCTGGGAGCTGTGTATGTCAATCTGGAGATGAGCAAGGAAAGCATGAGGGGACAGACGGAATTGACCCAGGCTACGACCGGCGATGCCGGAAAGATCTCCTCGGGACTGGATATCGACTATGCTTTCCGTTGGAGCCATGGCAAAGGGGAAACCTTTACGCTGATGATTCCTGATTTTTACGGAGGGGCTTCCGGCGGGACCCTGGGAGAAGACTCTCATCTTTATAAGGAACTGAAGGCCCGCGGGGCTCAGTTGGGAAAAGAGGTGCAGACTTACACCTATTGGGGTGACCAGCCTTTTACTGCCGGACCGGTGTATTTCGGTGCCCTGGTTTGTTTTTTGTTTGTCCTGGGAATGTTCGTCATCCGGCATCCCTTGAAATGGTGGTTACTGGGAGCTTCGGTTTTCTTTTTGATTTTGTCGTGGGGGAAGAACTTCTCTTCGGTCAACGATTTCCTTTTCCATTATTTGCCTTTGTACAATAAATTCCGGGTGCCTTCGATGGCGCTGGTGATTCCGAGTTTGATCTTCCCTTGGGTGGGAATCTGGGGATTGCAGGTGATTTTTACGGGCCAGGCGGATAAAACCCGTTTTCGGAAACAATTGTATACTGCTTTTGCAATTACCGGGGGATTGTGTCTGTTGTTCGCTCTGGTGCCGGGATTGGCTGGTAGTTTTGTTTCTCCGATGGACAGCTTGCAGCAATTGCCCGATTGGTATCACCGGGCTTTGATCGAGGACCGGACGGCTCTGTTGCGGGCCGATGCCTTCCGGTCTTTCTTCTTTATTCTGGCAGCAGCTTTGCTACTCAATTGGTATCGGCTTTCGAAGACCCCTGCCAAGGTAATCCCTTATGCAGCCGTCGGAATCATGCTGTTAACGCTGATCGATTTGTGGGGAGTGGATAAACGCTATCTGGACAACGGAAAGTTTGTATCCCCCCGTTCCGGAAATAATTATGCCTTGACGGTGGCCGATAAGGAAATCCTGAAAGATCGGGACTTGTCCTACCGGGTGCTGAACCTGAACGATCCGTTCAATGAGAGCCGCACTTCTTATTTTCATAAATCGATAGGTGGCTATAGCCCGGCTAAGTTGAGGCGCTATCAGGAGTTGATCGATCACCGCATCGCCGGGGAGATGGGATTTATTATCAATAATCTGAAAAGACAAACCAGCCTGGAGGATATCATGGCAGGCTTCGGGATGACGCCTACGCTGAATATTCTGAATGCCCGTTACATCCTCTACAATCCTGCACAACCTCAATTGGTAAAAACTTATGCCTACGGATGCGGATGCTGAAATCGCCGCTTTAGATACTTTGCAGCCTTTAGAGACTGCTGTTATCGATCAGCGTTTTGCGAAGGAAGTGGAAGGCTGGCGAATTGTTCCCGATTCGACGGCTACCATCGAACTGATTTCCTATGAACCGGTCAAGCTGGTCTATCGGACTCAGGCGAAAGGCGATCAATTGGCGGTTTTCTCGGAAATTTATTATCCGCATGGGTGGCAGGCTTTTATCGACGGGCAACCGGTGTCTTATTTCAGGGCAGATTGGATTTTGAGGGCGTTGAAAGTCCCTGCCGGAGAACATACCATTGAATTCCGGTTCGTTCCCCAGGACTATATCGCCTTTACGAATATCGCCTCCATTGGTTCGTTGGTTTTGCTGCTCTTATTGGTGGCCGCGATAGTTTGGTGGGCCTGGAAATACTTCGGGGCTTCAGGCCATAAAGCCTGATGCCCGGGAATCCCCCTCCGGAATGAATAAAAAGTCGCCTTCACCATCTTGCCGGCCGGCCGGAGCATAGAGGTGTAGTTTCTTGTTCTCCAGACGGTAGGGGAGATACTGCATGCTCCGGAAAAGGGATAAGATAGAATCGAGGTTGTTGCCGGATACTTCCACCTGCACGATGGGGCGGTGGGCGGCGATCAAGGTTTTGAGGTCGGTTAAAACGACTACTTCATATCCTTCAATGTCGCATTTGATGTAATCGACATGGCCGAGGGAACTGAAAAGGCGGGAAGCGATTTTCATCTGAGCCGGGAAAGTCAGGTCTTTTTCCGAGGGTTTCCCTTCTTCCTGGGGATTGTAGACATGTGGTAATCCGGTATGCATATAGCCGTCGTACGAGGGTGAAATCAGGGTGATTTCTTTTTCCTCCGTTCCCAGGGCGTA
>CAJKZL010000239.1 GCA_905204385.1 uncultured Odoribacter sp.
CGATTTTGTGAGGACAAGGGAGGGCGTAGCTGAGGGGCGGCAGGGCTTATATCCGTGATGTATTCCGTATAGCAGGTGAAAATCCCCAGGGCACCTTCGATATTTCCTTTCAAGGGGACAGGGGAGGTGATGCTGCTTTGGTTGGCCGTGTTGGCTGCCCGTAAAGAGATTTGGTAGTTGTAATTGGCCTGGGTGATCCTTTTCAGGCTGAGAATAATTTTGTCGGCAACAGGCTCTTCCGGTAAAGTAAGGGAAGTTTCGGTAAGGGATGATGAGGGATTTTTACTGTAGTCCAGGTAAGCCGTTTCTTTATGGACCACGGAATCTTTTTGTAAGGATTCTGCGGATAAAAGATAATAATTTTCTGATGGTTGTGGTGAAGTGTAAAAACGCACGATTACTTCATTGTCTAGTTTATCCCATCCATAAACGTCGATAGGAGAAGGAATTTCGGTCCGGGCCCGGATCATTTTTCCCTCATGGGTGAGAATCAGAAGATATAACGAATCGATTCCACTGTCAGGGAGTCGTTCATGCGATCCATAGTTATAAACGAATTCTGATCCGGGGAGGACGAAAAGAGTATGGGAGAGTTCGATGTCCCGATCGGTTCGGATGACTACCTTCATTTCGGTGGAAAAGTCTATTTCGAGATTTTCTGAAACCGGCATGACGGTAGTGGCTGCCAATGCGAAGGATTTGCCGGGCTTACAATAGCATTCTATAAAATACTCCGGTGCTTCGCCCACCTTACGGATCGGTAGGTCTTCTTCCGGCATGCACGATGACAGAAAAAATAAAGACAGAGTAAGGCACTTTGTTCGGGACATGGTGTTTAAATTTTTAGTCGCAAAGAAATATAAGGAATAAACGGGAGCATGACTTTGGATTTCGGTATAAATTTTGTCCGGTTGTTTTCCGTTTCTTCGGGTTTGAAATATACGAACGAAGGATTGGACTGATTGTAAACGTTATACGCTCCTATGCTTAAACGGAGGCTGCAATGAGCATAGGGAACGGTATAATCGAGATTTACATCCAGGCGGTGATTGTCCGGTAGTTTATAGTTGTATCTATCGGTATAGACGGGGATCAGTACAGGTATATTTGCGCTGCTGCTGATGTTGTGAGCTATGGCGACTCCTACCGGAAAAGTGGTATGCACTCCGGAAGAAAACGTCCATAGAGCGTTGAACGTGAGGCGTTTTGAAATGTCATAAGAACTGTTGGCCACGATGTTGTGTTTCACGTCATAAGGGGGGAAGAAGGCTTTCCCTTGGTTGATTTCCTTGAATTTTCGCTTTGATTCCGACAGGGTATAATTCAGGCGGAAACGGCAGGTTCTCAGGCGTAGACCCAAATTCAGTTCCAGTCCTTTGGCATGTCCTTTCCCGTCGATCATATTATCCGTCAAGGCAGTATACTCTGTATGAATGCCGGAAGAAAAATCTTTGACGTGGAACATTTTTTTATAGAAAAGTCCGGCATAAAGGGTAAGAGAGGCTCCGATCGCTTGTTCTGCCCCGAGGGAATATTGATGGCAAATGGCGGGTTTGCTGTTTTTATCCAGAGGATACCAGATGTCTACAGGGGTTTTTACCGTAAAGTAAGGATATAAGCTCAGGTATTGCACGGATTGTGCATAGTCTATCCACAAGCTTAGGCCATTGCGCGTAAAATTCAATTTCGCCCGGGGTGAAATCCGGTGAATCTTTGTCGCTCCATTGAAATATTGATAGTTGATTCCACTATAGAATGTAAAGTAACTATTTAGGTTGTAAGTAATATCGCTATAACATTCAGTAATATTATACTTTTTATCCGAACTACGGATAAGAATATTGTCTTTGAGATCCGGTTTGTTGGCCGTTTCGATGCGGGACTGCTCGAATTTTCCGCCGGCGGTGATTTGCAGCTTCTCCGAGCAAGTATGGGTATAACTCGCCCGTCCGATGATAGAATAATGCCGGTTCCCGCCTCCCATCGGAAGACTGCCATCGGCATCTCCTTTACTGAAGGTGGATTTTACTCCTATCCTCAAATGCAGCATATCTCCGTTCGAGGGAGTATACCAGCAGCCGGCATTGCCTGAAAAAGTGTGCCAGTTAAACTGATAATCAACGTCTTCGTTTAACTTCATGTTCAGATCGTCGATGGTGAAAAGTCCGAAAGCCGATGCGCGCCACCGATTCGAAAATTTCGAATCCAGGCTTAATGTGACATCGTTAAACGAATATTCCGGCATGTAGTTTTGATCATCCTGCCCCTTTACCGACTTATTGTACAACT
Source organism: uncultured Odoribacter sp. (assembly GCA_905204385.1). Next base: position 2,290 of record CAJKZL010000239.1, read on the forward strand.
GGGCGATGGTCTGTAAGTAGGAAGTCCGTACGGAAGCGGCGAACGAAGTATGGTCTTTTATAAGAGGTCCTTGAGCCTTAAGTGCCGAGGAAACCAGGCCCAGGGTTAGTTCTCCTTTGTGTGTTCGTTTATTTCCGGCTTCCGGCTGCATGTTGATGTAAGAAGAAAGATAACTGTTGTAAACCGCCGGAAACCCGCTTTTATAAAGAGTTGTGTTGCTGAGAATGTAAGGGTCGAAAATGGATAGAATACCGGTCAGATGATCCGGACTGGCTATTTCCATGTTGTGAGTCATAAATCCGTTTTCACTGCTGTTGTTTCCTCTGACGTAAATGCCCGGGTCGAGGGCATTGGTAGTTACTATACCGGGGGTGGTGGCCAGATATTTCAGGATATCCTGTTCGCCGAGAATGGCCGGAATCATTTCAATTTCCTGTTTGGACGAACGCAAGTAGTCCGGCGTGCTTTTACCGGTGACGACTGCCTCTCTCAGATGATTGAACTTGTTTTGCAGGACTACAATAAAAGGGATATCATTGTCTTTCACTATAAAGGTTTCCTTTTTGTAGTTCAGATGGGAAAAATCGAGGGTACAGGGAATGGGGCATTCAAGCTGGAAAAGGCCGGTTGAATCCGAGGAAGTCCCTGTTCCCAGTTCATGACACCAGATATTTACTCCTGTAACGGGTTCTCCGTTATGCATAACTACCCGGCCGATAATGAGATTTTGTGCCGGGCAGAGGCAGGGAAACGAAAAAAGGAATATGGACAGGAATTTAAGCATGTGGTCGAATTACCGGTTGTTTACAAATATAGTAAAAAATTTGTTCTTACCTTTGTTTATAAAATTGATGATATGGGGATTTACATTCATGTTCCTTTTTGCCGGAGTAAATGTTATTATTGCGGATTTTATTCTGTGGTTTCTTTGCAATGGAAAAAGGCTTATATTCAGGCATTGAAACAGGAAATGCGGCTGAGAAAAGATTATCTTCCGGAGGAGAAAATGTCTACTTTGTATTTGGGTGGGGGGACGCCTTCCCTATTGGAAGAAGAAGAACTTTATGAAATTACCGGAGAGGTCCGGAAGCTTTGGGCGTTTGAAGACCGGGCGGAATGGTCTATTGAAATGAATCCCGAAGATGCTACGCTTCCGAAGCTTTCTGCCCTTCGTTTGATGGGGTTCAACCGGATTTCTCTTGGTGCCCAGTCGTTTGACGATGCGATTTTAAAGCGCATTAACAGAAATCACCGGTCCGGACAAATTTTGCAGGCTTTGGAGAATTGTGAAAAAAGTGGATTCGATAATGTCGGTATCGACCTGATCATCGGTCTTCCAGGGAGTGCTGTTCAGGGTATTGAACAGGAAATTTCGATTGTTAAACAATTGAATATCTATCATTTATCCATATATATATTAAGTATCGATTCGAACTCTGTTTTTCATAAACTATCTGAAAAAGGAAAATTTATCCCTCCCGATGACGATGCTTTAGCAGAACAATATCTTCTGGTTTCTGAATATTTGAAAACAATTGATTTCGAGCATTATGAAATATCTAATTTTGCAAAAAACTTAAAATATTCAAGGCATAATACTGCTTATTGGAAACTAAAACCCTATCTTGTTTTGTGGCCGTCGTCACATTCCTATGATATCGATTCGCTACAATGGAATGTGGCGCATCTGAAAAGATATATCGATGGTTTAAATAAAGGGGAGTTATACTTTGAAAAAGAAATATTAACGGAAAAAGATAAATTTAATGAATACCTGATGACGAATTTCAGGACCCAATGGGGTATAGAGCCGTCATGGTTAAAGGGAAAATATCCGGATGGATGGAAGCGGATTGCAGGGAAAATCGATAATTATTGTAAGGAAGGTTTTATGTATCGGTCCGGTGAAAAATTCTGTATGACGGAGAGAGGGTGGCTCATTTCCGATGCTATTTTCAGTGAATTATTCATGTAAAGTCGGGAGCCGTTATGTTTTTTGTTCTTATTTTATTATTTTTGTCGATCCATGTCGGTTAAAGTCAGCGTGTGATGAGATATAAACCGATTATAATGTGTAAAAAGATGAGCACAAAAAAATTGTCAGTCAAGGACCTACTGCAATCAGCCGAATGCGGTAAAGAAGTGGAAATCGATGGTTGGGTAAGAACCAAAAGAGGTAACAAACAGGTGAATTTTATTGCCTTAAACGATGGTTCTACGATAAATAATATACAGGTTGTCGTTGACATGAATAATTTTTCGGAGGAATCGATGAAAAAAGTGACTACCGGAGCTGCCATTCATGTTAAAGGGTTATTGGTAGAAAGTGCGGGGAGCGGTCAGGCTCACGAAATCCAGGCTGCTGCATTAGAAGTACTGGGGGAAGCGGATCCGGATAAATACCCCATTCAGCCTAAAAAACACAGCCTTGAATTTTTACGTGAAGTGGCACATCTGCGTTTTCGGACCAATACATTCGGAGCCGTTTTCCGTATCCGCCACGCAATGGCGTTTGCCATACATCAGTATTTCAACGATCATGGCTTTTTTTATTTGCATACTCCTTTAATTACAGCTTCGGATTGTGAAGGGGCCGGGGAAATGTTCCGGGTGACAACATTGGATCCTAAAAATCCTCCTTTGACCGAGGAAGGGGAAGTGGATTACAAGCAGGATTTTTTCGGTAAAGCGACCAACCTGACGGTAAGCGGACAGCTTGAGGGAGAACTGGGAGCGATGGCTTTGGGGAAAATCTATACTTTCGGTCCGACGTTCAGGGCGGAAAATTCCAATACTACCCGGCATTTGTCCGAGTTTTGGATGATCGAACCGGAGGCTGCATTTTACGACCTGAACGACAATATGGATTTGGCCGAAGACTTTCTGAAGTATCTGATCCGGTATGCTTTGGAACATTGTATGGACGATCTGAAATTTTTGAGCGCCCGCTTGCAGGAGGAAGAGAAAAATAAGAAAGCGGAGGAGCGTTCGATGGAGTTGATCGAAAAATTGAATTTCGTATTGACTCATGATTTCGAAAGAGTGACTTATACCGATGCGATAGAGATCCTCATGAACAGTAAGCCGAATAAAACCGGTAAATTCCAATATCCGGTGGAAGGTTGGGGAGTCGATTTGCAGAGTGAGCACGAACGCTATCTGGTGGAAAAACATTTTAAAAAGCCGGTGATATTGACCGGTTATCCGAAGGAAATCAAGGCTATCTATAAGAAACAAAATCCTGATGGCAAGACGGTTGCGGCGATGGATGTCTTATTTCCACAGATCGGTGATATCATCGGAGGTTCGCAACGGGATGAAAATCTGGATAA
>CAJKZL010000240.1 GCA_905204385.1 uncultured Odoribacter sp.
CCGTTGAATCTTCTCCCTTAGCAGGATCGCCCCGATAATCCAGCAAGGCTTTATAGTAGCTCTCGATTTCCTCTTCCAAAATCCAGTCAGGGGTGAGGAACAGCGTCATTAAACTGCTTTCCTGGCCAAGCCGGGTATAGTTGTAAAATTTATTCACATACAAGAATACCGAATCGTACAACGGTCGTCCCAAAGCATCGTATTCCCCCGTGGCAACGCTGTTTTTCTCATCAAAAATCGAATCCTGCACATTGTTGATCAAGCCCTGCAAAATGGTATATTCGGGAGCCTGTTCCAGGTATTCTCTCAAATTAGGCTGTAAACCGAGCCATCCTCCGATTTCCTGTATCACTCCGTCTTTGCAAATCATATCCGTTTTCACCAACCGGCATTCGTTTACCCGAAAACTGATATTATCCTCCGAATAGATACCCAGTTTTTTACCGGAAAAAGCCGTCACCCGCGTCTGATCCTTCATATCGGTGGTGGTGTAAGGCAACATAGAAACATGGTTCTTGATCGTCAGGCGTCGCAGAGAATCGGACAGGCCGGACAAATCGGGCACCTTATCGTTGGCAGGCACCCACACAGTGACCTGATTGCTTCCGGTAAAGATGGTATCTGTCCCCACCTCTTTCAACAGAGCGGCAAACGCCGAATATTCGGGGCGGCTTCCGATATATTCCATCACGGTCTGATCGGTCACCGTAGCCTGACCTGCATCATAATGATCGTCCCATTCCGGAGTACAGGCAACCAGGAGTAGCAGCATCCACCCTATACTTATTTTATTCTTTATCATAATGGTATTAATTTATCGGTTCAAAAATAAACAGGTCCAATAACATCTCTCCCTGACGTGAGCCCACCGAAACACGGATAGTATGCGATTTCGTTTCTGTAAAGGTCACTGTTCCTAAATAGGTAATCCAGTAGTTATCGTATCCCGGTGTATAAGCCGTGAATTCGCCGCCCACAGGCTTTCCGTCAATGGAAACTTTATATTTTCCACCGGCATTCTTGGTGGTCTTGTAGAAAGGATTAAGGCTGTACGTACCTTTCGGTATAGGCGGAGTGATGAATTCGACATAACCTACCGGACCCGGGGAAATATACAGGCAGTCGCCGTTTAGAAAACCGTTTTGCACAAAATTGTAACTTCCCTCCGAAAATACAATATAAGCAACGGCATCTCCTTTAGAGACCGGAGTAGATTCCCAAGTGATATAGGGTTTATAATCATCGGCTTTCAACAATGTCTGGGTTTTACCTATTCCCTCGGCCCTATAAGTAGAAAGCCGTTCAAAATTCACATAGTCCGTCAATTCGACCAGAGTAATCATGGAAGCAGGCTCCTCTATCTTCAATACACCGTCGAGTTCATGCAGCACACCATTTTTCAAAGGAATATTGTAAGAAGTCTCGTTAAAGAATTTCAGTCCTCCGGTGGCTTCCTCATTAAAAACAAGATCGATAATTCCGTCATCTTTAGCGACAATCAGTTTATTCTCTGCCATAGTCTCCAAAGCGACCCCCTTGGCATCCACCAGTTGATGGGTTACAGAAGCCGTTCCGTCTCCGGCCTTGGTGACGGAGCCATATTCCAGACGCTGAATAATGTCCTTACCATACATCTCCCGGCTCAGCAAATGATAGCGGACATATTGGTCCAACCCTGCTTCGTCCAATCCCATCCCGGTTTTGACAGCAGCCACATCTTCATAGCCTGCCGCTTGAAACACTTTATCGGAAACGACAAACAAAGTTCTCCTGCTTTTCATACCCGCCACTTTATCATCCTGCAACTGCGAAAACAAAGCCCGGGTGGTATCCGGACAAGCCATCACCATGTGGTACATGATCGAAAAACGATCCTGATGTTGTTCCAAATAGTCCATAAAAGTATTCACTACGGGGTCGATAACATGATCCAACTCATGGATAATCCCGTTCACCATTTCTTTATCGTAATTGATAATTTTGGACTCTTGATTGAGATAGACGGCCCCGTTATCCCCCGAAGTAAACAGACAAGCCAGATAATCGCCACTGGCCGTAGAATCGGCCAGCTTTCCGTTGCGGAAGGTGGAGAGATACATAGATGTATTGGGCAAAGTGTGGTATTTCACCAGAGTAGCGGCCTCTTCCTGCTCCAATTCGGCAACACTGTGAACCCCGTATTTTTCTTCCAGATAACTCAGTAAAGTTTCGTTATTGACGATGAAACAAGTCATCGGAGTGGTACTCAACCGGAAAGTCTCTGCCATGCCGGCCCGGACAATGAGATTATACCATTCGGTATAGGCCGGGGTTTGCGCCAGATAATCCAGTACAACCAATTCGTCGAAAGCCATAAACTTTCTATCCTCGTTATCGTCTTCACAACCGAAGAGCGGTAACATCATTGCAATGAATATGATCAGATATTTCTTCATAGGATTCAGTATTATTGGTAAGCCTCGTTTTGGATAAGCAACCCGCCACTCATATCGATTTCGTCTTTATGGATAGGGAAATAAAAGCTGCCTTCTTTGGATAATTTTGTCTGATAGATAGGCCGTTCGTTCAAAGAAATGTTCTTTAACAGAATGTTGACCACCATCGTTTTGAACTTCGAGAAATGATCTATGCGTGCCAAACGCAGCAAATCGAACCATCTTTTCCCTTCGGCAATAAACTCTTTTTTGCGCTCATCGAGTAAAAGGGTAAGGAAACTTTCCTGGGTGTACTGTTCGTCCGTACCCAACAAGTTTAAGCCGGCACGGGTATGAACCTCATTCAAGGAATTGACCGCCGCCTCGTAATCGGGTTGCGGCAACATAGCGCAAGCTTCGGCATGGATCAGATAGACGTCGGCATAACGATAGAAAATCCAGTTCGGCGAACGGCTGGCATCGGGACGAGTATTGTTGGCATCGGTATTCGCTACATCACGTCCCAGATATTTCCATACACAACTTTTGCTGGTCACAAAACTGGCGCCTTCACCCCGGGCATCATCCCCGTCGAATTCACCCGGCACATTGCTGTTAATATTGTAATAATGGTTGGTATTGTTGAAATTAAACCAAGAAAACAAGGAATTAGTTTGTGCATTGGCATGATCAAAATACAATTCGAAAATCGATTCATCTGTCATCCCGGGATAAAAAATAGTATACCAGTCCTCCACCAACTCGTATCTGCCGCTCGACATAATGAGTTCGCAAAGGTTTTTTGACAAAGCATATTCACCTGTCCACAAATAAACTTCGGCCAGAACAGTAGCGGCTCCCCAATCCGTCAGACGGCAGGTATTCTGCCACGATTCGGAATAAACCGTACTATACCGGGTAGGAGCTTTCAGGGCTTCTTTAAGGTCGCTGACAATCTGCGCCCAGATCGCTTCTTCAGAGCTTTTTGCCATAGTGAAGCCTTGTGCGTCCGAATCGAAAGGCTCCGTAACCAAGGGCACTTCCCGGAAAGCACGTACCAGATAGTAATAGGCCAGTGCCCTCAACCCTTTGGCTTCTGCCAGGTGATAGTTCATCTCTTCCTCGGTATAAAGCGGATCCCTTTCCAACACCAAAGAAGCATATTTAATCACTGAATTGGCAGAATTGATAACGCGGTAGAACACTGCCCAGTTCACCCAATCATTTTCTGAAGTAATATTCTGGCCATGAATCAATTCGATATCGGCAGTAGCATCCAGGCTGACAACATCCAGATTTTCGGCCCGGGCTTCCCCCCATACCATAAAGTAAGGCATACAATTGCGGAAACGGTTATAACAAGATAACAACGTGGTTTGCACATCTTCTTTTGAAGTCCAGTATTGCTCGCTTACCCGCTCGTCTTCAGGTTTCAGGTCCAGCCAATTGTTGCAACTGCTGACCATCAATACGGTAAATATTAATAGGATATTTCTTTTCATAGTCGTTCCGATTTAAAATTCCAGGTTTATACCGATCATCACTTTCCGGGGACGGGGAGTTTTAGCACTGTCTACGCCCATCACCTGGAATTTCCCTTCATTGTTCATCCCACCCCTGATATCCACCTCGGGATCTTGGCCGGAATATTTTGTCCAGGTAAATAAATCGTAAGCAGTGGCAACAACACTGAATTTTGACAATCCCAACCTGCTGAGGGTATGTTTCGGCAAATTATAACTCAATGACAGTTGTTTCAGACGGATAAAGCTGGCATCCTCCACAAAGCGGTCAGAACCCAACCAGTTGTAATGATTAGCTCCTCTGTGCAAAGCGCGTGGAATATTTGTTTCGTCGCCTTCAAAACGCCAGCGGTTACGAACAGCCACACTCTGATTATCGTAACCATCCATATTTTCGGCATACATACGGGTTTGATTCACTACATCGTATTTCCAACGGCTGTGAAAAAACGCCCGTAACATCAATTGCTTGTAACCTACGTTGAATCCGAAACCGGCAGTCACTTTAGGCATACTGTTGCCTAAATAAACGATATCGTGCTTGTTGATGATTCCATCCCCGTTTACATCCTCGTAAATGGCGTCTCCGGGACGAACCTGCCGCTCTTCGTGATACATCCGCGCCGGCTGCCCGCTGATGTCGTAGACCGGATTACCGGAAGCATCATGGATATAAGTGGCTGCTTCATCTTTGTATACTCCCAGATAGCGGAAACCATAGAAAGAGCCCATCGGATCGCCTGCTTCCAGTGTAATCGCATAAGTCCCGTTGGTGGCTTTATCCGGATACTGCATATAGTTTACGTTCTGAGGCAGTTTCATCAGTTTGTTCCGGTTGCCGGAAATATTGAAATTCAGGCCTAGTTTCCAATCTTTAGACTGGAGAATATCCGTGTAATTCCCCCGGAATTCCCATCCTTCATTCTGCATTTCCCCGGAATTCATAAAAGGCACTGTAGTGTATCCGATATGCGAAGGCATGGTCAGGTTTTTCTGTAACAAATCCCGGGTCGTATTGCGATAATAATCCAAATTAAAATTCAAACGGTCGTTCAGGAAAGAGAAATCGATGCCCACATCGATCTTTTCCACTTTTTCCCATTTCAGGTTATTCAATTGGATGGTCGTGGGTCCTACGGTTCCCAGAGAACCATAATTATTTTCGGTAGTGTATTTTCCCAGATAAGGATAGGCCGTATCAGGCGCTTTTCCATTGAGTCCCCAACTGGCATGTATTTTCAAAGTGGAAAATACTTCCAGCTTTTTAATGAATTCTTCATTCTCCATCCGCCAGGCAGCAGAAATACTGGGGAATCCGGCCCAACGGCCTTCCCGGCTCATCTTAGACACTGCATCGCGGCGGTAAGAAGCGCCCAGGATATAACGATTGTCATAATCATAATGCAAATTAATGACAGCACCGAAATCACGTGTTGCCGAATTAGGAGCCTTGAAAACCGAAAAATTCCCGGAAGTAACCGGCGAAGATAGGTTTTCCGACCCACCGCCATAGGCAGTCGTTGTACGCGTACGGGTCATACGGTCGTTCAGATCTATCAAAGCCGTCGCCACCAGATGATTTTTTTCCAGAAATGAGAAATTATAAATCAACTTATTCTGAATATACATCGACGTAGACAAAGAGGAATAAGACTCGGAATTGTTG
>CAJKZL010000241.1 GCA_905204385.1 uncultured Odoribacter sp.
CTCTTCTATGCCGAAATGGAAGCCAGGCAAACAAAGGGAAAAACCGGTGAGAGAGTCTTATACAATACCGATAGATTTCCAATTGGGCTATTAAGCGATAAAAAAAACTCCGCCGCTTGTTCCGGATCGATCTTTTCCGGAATAAGCGGCGGAATTTTTATTTTACCATCACCAGGAAATAATTCTTTTTGCCGGTTTGGGCAACAATATATTTCCCATCGATCAGCAGGCTTTCGGTCAGCATAAATTCTTCTCCGCTGATCTTTACCTTATTAATGCAGATTGCGTTAGACTTCAATGCCCGCCGGGCTTCTCCCTTAGAAGGCAATATACGAGTCTTCTCAGCCAGAAAATCAACGATGGCAATGCCTTCTTTCAAGTCGGCCGCAGCTATTTCGAACTGGGGCACTCCTTCAAAAACAGACAAAAAGGTCGACTCGTCGATTTTGCGTAAAGTGTCGGAAGTGGCATTCCCGAACAAAATCTGAGAAGCCTCCAAAGCCGACTGATAAGCCTCTTCCCCATGAATCAGGCAAGTAATTTCTTTGGCCAGGGTCTTTTGCAGTTTCCGTAAATGAGGCGCGGTCTGATGCTCGGCTATCAAAGCATCGATTTCTGCCGGGGGTAAAATAGTGAAAATCTTTATATAACGGGCAGCATCCTCGTCGGTGGTGTTCAGCCAAAACTGGTAAAACCGATAAGGCGAAGTGCGTTCGGGATCCAGCCAAATATTACCGGATTCGGTTTTACCGAACTTCTTGCCATCGCTTTTTGTCATTAAAGGCCAGGTCAGCCCATAAGCTTCCAAACCTTCTTTCCGCCGTATCAATTCCCCTCCGGTGGTAATATTCCCCCATTGGTCCGATCCCCCCATCTGCAACATACATCCGTAATTCTTCCTCAAATAAAGAAAATCATACCCCTGCACCAACTGATAGGTAAACTCGGTAAAAGACATCCCGTCGGAACACTCTCCGCTCAGGCGCCGCTTTACAGAGTCCTTGGCCATCATATAATTCACGGTGATATGCTTCCCTACTTCACGGATGAAATCCAAAAACGAAAATTGTTTCATCCAATCGTAATTATTCAGCATGATAGCAGCATTGGAAGCTGCCGAATTAAAATCGATAAAGCGGGATAATTGGCTTTTGATGCCCGCCATATTCTTCTGAATGGTCTCTTCGTTCAATAAATTCCGTTCCTGCGATTTACCACTGGGATCTCCGATCATTCCCGTCGCCCCTCCGATAATAAAGATAGGCTTATGACCGGCCAGTTGAAAATGCTTCATCATCATCACCGACACCAGGTGGCCCACATGCAGCGAATCGGCCGTCGGGTCTATGCCCACGTAAGCCGTCGTCTGGCCTTTTGCCAATAACTCTTCCGTTCCGGGCATGATGTCGTGAATCATACCCCTCCATTTCAATTCATCAACAAAATTCATCTGATTTATTTTTAAATTATACACATCATTTTTGAGGATGCAAGCATCCTGTCACCGGCGGGCACCCCAAAGGTGCTCCCGTCAATAATACAAGGTCCCCACAGTTTTGTAAGACTTCATCATTAAAAACGGATAGAATTGTAAATATTTTGTGCAAAATTAAGAAAAGGAAAGAATAACTTGCTTTTCTGAAGCGTTTCTTCACTTAAAAATTCAAATTTACTGTTGACGGCATCCAGAATTAACAGCAATACGCAAACAATCACCATATACTTCACTATTCCGAAGACCGATCCGATGAATTTATTTACCCAACCCAAGGTAAGGATATCTACCAACTTCGTCAATAATTTTCCGATGACATACACTCCGGACACTACAACGACAAATGTCACCGCCAAAGCAATATAGGCAATATAACGGGAAGTGACGTTCAGGAAATCCCTCAATATCTCCTCGGTATAAGGGGAATAACGGATAGCGAGATATACCCCGAGAATCAGGCTCGCCAGCGTGGCTACTTCGATGATCAGTCCCTTTAAAAAACCCTCTATGGCTCCCCAAAGCAAAAATAATATGATGATAATGTCAATAAAACTCATCGTCCCTTCTTTTAGTCGACAAATATATAAAGTTTATGGATTAAGAAATACGTTATGCTCACCGAAAGATAGAAATTCAGACGAAAGGATTCTCCGGGAAAATGTTTCTTTTTTTCTTCAATATTCTCTCGTTTGATAAATTCTTAGTATTTTCGCCAATTGGTAAATATTCCTTGACGCCAAGTCTTTGGACTTTTACGGAAAGGTTTCATAATGACCGGGTAACAATTTAAATTAACTCATAGAGAATGTACAGAACACATACTTGCGGAGAGCTACGGCTTGAAAACGTAAACGAAAATGTGACGCTGAGCGGATGGGTCCAGAAAATCAGGAATCTGGGAGCCATGACTTTTATCGATTTACGCGATAGATACGGGATCACTCAGTTGGTAGCCGAAGAATCGGCTGCTGAAGAAATAAAAAAACAAGTGGCCGCTTTAGGACGGGAATTTGTCATACAAATCACCGGTAAAGTGGTGGAAAGAGCCAGCAAAAACAATAAAATACCTACAGGGGATATCGAAATCCTTTTGGAAAAAGTTTATATTCTCAGCCCTTCGGAAGTGCCTCCCTTCACTATCGAAGACAATAGCGACGGAGGGGACGAGATCCGCATGAAATACCGTTATTTGGATCTACGGCGACAAATCGTGCGTAAGAACCTCGAACTACGCCACCGGATGGCGCATTTGGTTCGCAACTACCTGGACAACCAGCATTTCATGGAAGTAGAAACCCCTGTTCTGATCAAAAGTACCCCCGAAGGAGCCCGCGATTTTGTAGTTCCTTCACGCATGAATCAGGGTCAGTTTTATGCTCTGCCGCAAAGCCCGCAGACTTTCAAGCAATTATTGATGGTAGCCGGCTTCGACCGCTATTACCAGATAGTAAAATGTTTCCGGGACGAAGATTTACGGGCCGATCGTCAACCGGAATTTACCCAGATCGACTGCGAAATGTCGTTTGTCGACCGCGAAGATGTATTGGGCATTTTTGAAGGAATGATCCAGCATTTGTTCCAGGAGATCCGGGGAATAGACATCCCCCGGCTTCCCCGGATGACGTGGCAGAATGCCATGGAGCAGTATGGTTGCGACAAACCGGACATCCGGTTCGGCATGAAGTTCGTAGATATCACCTCTTTAGCCCAAGGTAAAGATTTTGCCGTATTTAATTCGGCCGAATACGTAGGGGCTATTTGTGCCCCCGCCTGTGCCTCCTATACCCGTAAACAGTTGGATGAACTGACCGAATTTGTCAAACGTCCGCAAGTCGGCGCCAAAGGATTGGTTTATGTCAAATGCAATGAAGACGGCACCCTCAAGTCCTCGGTAGACAAATTCTATTCCGAAACGGAATTGAAAGCATGGATGGAAGCCTGTAGCGCACAACCGGGCGACTTACTTCTGATCCTTTCCGGTCCTAAATACAAAACCCTTGCCCAACTGTGCGAATTACGTCTGGAAATGGGAAACCGGCTGGGGCTGAGAAATAAAGACGTATTTTGTCCCCTGTGGGTGGTAGATTTCCCCTTACTGGAATGGGACGAAGAAACCCAGCGTTTCTATGCCATGCACCATCCCTTCACTTCTCCTCTTGCCGAGGACATCGACTTGATGGAAAGCAATCCGGGAGCAGTGCGCGCAAATGCTTACGACATGGTCATCAATGGAGTGGAAGTCGGAGGCGGTTCTATCCGTATCCACGACACCCGCTTGCAACAACGTATGTTCAACTGCCTGGGCTTCACTCCGGAGCAAGCTCAAAAACAATTCGGCTTTCTGCTGAATGCCTTCAAATACGGAGCGCCTCCCCACGGGGGCATTGCTTTCGGTTTCGACCGTCTGGTTTCTATGTTTGCAGGCCTGGACAGCATCCGGGATACCATTGCATTTCCGAAGAACAACTCGGGCAGGGATGTCATGATAGATTCCCCATCGGAAATCTCGCATGAACAGTTTAAAGAATTGGGAATCCAACTCAACCTATAGTTTATTGCCGACGGCGGGACGCTCTCTCGGAATGCCCCGCCCGTCAGTCAACCACTTAAATTCAAAACAGTGTTCAAAGACGTTATCGGGCATGATGATATCAAGCAAAGACTGATCAATTCCCTGCAAACGGGAAGGATCAGCCATGCGCAACTCTTTGCCGGAAGCACGGGCTATGGCTCGCTGGCTTTAGCCCTCGCCTTCGCTCGATACATCTTTTGTACAGGCCCTAAAACCAACGATGCCTGCGGTGAATGTCCCTCCTGCCGAAAAATGCAGAAATTCATTCACCCCGATTTACATTTTGTCTTTCCGGTTGTCCGTAAAGCCAAAAATCCCGTCAGCGACGAATATATCGACGAATGGAGAAAACTCCTCTCCCGCTCTCTTTATTTCAACCTGCAAGAATGGTACAATGAGATGGGAGTGGAAGACAATGCCCAGGCAGCCATCTATACGGAAGAAAGCGCCAATATCCTCCGTAAACTCAACCTGAAATCCTTTGAGTCGGATTACAAAATTCTGCTGATGTGGCTTCCTGAAAAAATGAATCCCGAATGTTCCAATAAACTATTAAAAATCATCGAGGAACCTTTCGACAAAACCTTATTTTTACTGGTCTCGGAACATCCGGAACAAATTATCACGACCATACAGTCACGTCTGCAACGCATCCATGTCCCTCCTCTTTTGCAGGAGCAAATCCGGCAACAACTGATCCGGGAAAAGGGAATCGGCGACGAAAAGGCCGAGGAATACGCTCATGTGGCTTCGGGTGACTGGCACAAAGCATTACGTTTACTCGACGAAAGCGAGGAACAAATATACAACCAGGAAAAATTCGCCAGCCTCATGCGCCTGTGCTGGGAACGTAAAATGTTACCTGTCAACGAATGGGTCAATGAAATAAGCAGCTTGGGAAGAGAACGGCAAAAGAATTTCCTGCATCATGCCATCCGGATGATACGGGAGAATTTTATCCGTAATTTCGGAAAAGAAAAACTCAATTATATGACAGAACGCGAAAAAACATTTTCATTGCGTTTTTCGCCTTATATACACGAAGGAAACGTTATTCCCCTCACCGAGGAATTCGAAAAGGCCTATAGCGATATCAGCCGTAATGGAAATGCCAGGATCATTTTTACCGATCTGTGCATAAAAGTCATGCAAAACATCAGACCCTGAAGCAAGCCTTCAGAAAATATATAAAAGTAAGAGATATTATGGATACGACATACGATAAGAATAATATAGAACAGCCTGAGAAAAAATCGCCCCAGGAAGAAAATTGCCCCGAAGCGGTGAAACAGTCCGCAGAAGAGGGTAGCCAAGAGGAAATTCCCGCTCCCGAGGAACAGTCGTTCATTCAGGAAGAAGTTTTCGAAGAAGAGGAACAGGAAGAAATAATCATCGAAGCCGGTGAATTTTCGGCCGAAAAAAAGGACGACGACCAGGAAGAGATCCAGCAGTTACACACCAAACATCCCCGGCCGGAAATACCTGTTATCGCCCATCGTTAACTAGCCGGGAAACTCAATGTATATAATTGGC
>CAJKZL010000242.1 GCA_905204385.1 uncultured Odoribacter sp.
AGCTTGGAAAAAAATGGAAACGAAACGGTGGGGATCCGTTGGGAAGTCTGGTTGGAAGGAAAACCGGCAGGTGCGGATCAGGTAGTGATAACCGGCGAGCAGACCGAAAATCCGAAAATGAAATTCCTGACTTTCGGGGATTATGAAATCCGGGTGGTTGTGGAAAATCCGGCAGGTGTTTGCGGTCCCCTGGATAAATTGAGCGCTTCCCGGGTATTGCATGTGGTGAATCCGCGGATAACCGTAGATATCGAATCCAGCGGGGAGCAATTGTGCCGGGGAGAAATAATGAGCTTTTCCAATAAGACGATCGTGGAAGAAGGAGTGCCCGAGTATTATTGGTCGGTTGTGCCGGGATCGCCGGGAACCGATTATGAATTTACGGGAGGTACGGGGGCGAATTCTGCCGGTCCGGAAATTCGTTTTTTGAAGTCGGGAAGGTATAATGTCCATGTAAATGTGACTTTGTATGGAGGATGTAACAGTGAGATGAAGTCATTCCCGGTGACTGTGATGGAAGATCCTGAAGTGGTGATCGATCCTCTGGATACCATTTGTCCGGGCTTTTTGGTATTGGATGAATCTGTCGTGCATTATGACTGGAATGATGGTTGGAATGGCGGAGTAGAAGGTTTGCGGAAGGTAGAGTGGTCTTTGGTATCGAAACCGGACGGGGCTTTGTTTACCCCCTATGAATCCCCGGAATGGAGCAGTTTGTACCCTCGTCTGCAATTGCAGACGCCGGGAAGATATGTTTTGCAGGCACGTTTGGTTTCCCTGGCGGATTGTGGCTTGGATCCGGTCTTTCAGCAAACAGTGGAGGTGTACGATCCGGCCGTGGAGGTCCGCATCGATCCGATACTCGATGGGGATGTGAAAAAAGGTCCGGATAATACTTACCGGATATTGCAGCGGAAGGAAGTCAATTTTCATAATGTAAGTTCCGGAGTAGGGCTTAGTTATTCCTGGTCCGTAAGTCCCGTCAATGGCGTCGTCCTTTCCGATGCGGCGGCAAAAGAGCCTAAAATTACGTTCCACGAACACGGGACTTTTGTGGTGAAGGTACATACCGAGGGCGCTTGTAATAAGAGTGTTCCCGACCGGGAATTTGTATTTAGGGTGATGGGAGTGCCTGCATTGGCATTAAAGCCTTTGCCTGATCGTTGCGATAATTGGGAAGATCGGGTGTTGGACCTGAAGGCCTATTTGGAATGTGATTCGGCAGGAAATAGTAATATAAATTGCAATTGGGAAATTACCCCTCAGTCGGGTTGGAGCCTGGCAGGAGGGACTACCTCCAACGATATGTATATGCAAATCAATTTTTCCCGGAATGGGATCTATACCTTGAAGTTAACGGCAGAGGCTCCTTATGGGGGACCGCAAACGGTCAGCGGCCAGATTCGGGTGTTAAAGCACGAGGTGTCGGCAAAGGCTGAGTTTGCCAGGGAAGGATGTACAACGGACGAGGAGGGAGGAAAAGAGATCACCCTGCTCAACCGTTCGGAAGGCGATTCTCTGGAGTATACCTGGCGGATTTTACCGGAAAAGGGATGGGTAGGCGATCTGAACGGTAGGGAACCGACGGTGAGGTTCACAGAACAAGGAAATTATCGGATTTTATTAAAGGCGGCCAATATATGCGAACAGCCGGAAGTAAGCTATGATTTCCGGGCTTATGCCAAACCGGAAGTAGAACAATTGGATGGTCCCGATCTTGGCCGGATATGTATGGAAAATGCTGTTTTCCGGGGCGGGAATTATATCGGAGAGATCCGGGAAAATAACGATGCGGTGACCGCCCGTTGGGAGATTTCCCCGAAAGGGTACGATTTTGTAAATGGCAGCGCCGGATCCCGGAAGCCGGATATCCGGTTTTTAGAAGGAGACCAGGCTTTTCACCTGACCGGAAAGTATTTTAATCGTTGTAAAGATACGGCATCGGTGCATTTCGATATTTGGGTGGATTCCTTGAAGCCGGTGAAATTAAGGCCGCAGGATCCCCTCTGTGCCATGTCCGGAGCGGTGGAATTGAAGGCGATGCCGGTGGATGGTGTATGGTCCGTAAAGCCCGGTTTTGAAGGCATGCTGGAAAAGGAAGGAAATACTTTCTATTTCAATCCCAATCGGAATGAAGATCTGACCGTCAGGGCATATTACGAATATGGGAACGGGGCATGTGTCAGCCGGGATAGCATAGAAATCAATGTCCGGCAGTTGCCCGGAGTGGATGCGGGAAGAGATACTGCTTATTGCCTGAACGAGGGGCTTCAGGAATTAGTGGGTATCGAGCCTTACAACCTGACAACCTGGAAAGGACCCGGTATTGTGGATGAAAAATTTTTTAATCCCCGTATGGCAGGAGTAGGAAGGGCCCGCCTGGAGTATCGTTATACGGATCCGGTGACCTCGTGTTCCAATCGGGACAGTTTGTTCGTCACTGTGAAAGCACTTCCCGATGCGGGCTTTCGGGTGGCTTCGTATCAATGCCGGGGAACCGATTCTTTGTTTATCCCGGTGGAATTGGGGAAAGGGAATCGCTTTCAATGGGATTTTGGAAATGGCGACCGTTTGTCCACGGAAGACAAGGCTGCGGTTTATGCCTATCCCCAGCATGGGACTTATCAGGTGCGTATGGTGGCTACGTCCTCGCTTCAATGTTCGGATACCAGCAATTGGACCCCGTTGACTGTCCTGGATCCGCCGCCTACGGCCGCGTTTATATTGACGGATACGGCAGGCTGCGGTCCTTTTACGACTCAGGCTGCTATTTCGCCTGAACATTTTGCCGGAGAATACTATGATTTGCATTATCTATGGAAGTATGGCAATGGATATATTTCTACTCACCTCGAACCGGAACGGCAGACTTATCTGTCGGCTTTACAGGATACTGCCTATCGATTGATATTTCAGGTGGGGAATGTATGTGGCATACAGACGGATTCGGCGACTATAGGTGTATGGTCGGGGGCCGTTGCCGATTTTGCCATGAATCCGGAAGAAGAAGGTTGTACCCCTGCAGAGGTCCTGTTCATTAACCGGAGTACGGGCTCGGGGAATGTCTATCACTGGGATTTCGGGGACGGAAGTACTTCGGAAGAAATGGATCCTATGCATGTGTTTACTACCGGTAAGAGCATGTCGGTTTATTCCATCCGGCTTGCAGCGACGAACCGTTGTACGCCCGACAGCACTTTTTTCGAACGCCGGCTGAAAGTCAAGCCCAATACCATTGTAGCAGGATTTACGAAAAGTGCGAAATATCTGTGTGCCGGAGATACTTTGTATTTGGAAAATCATTCCGTGGACCGCGATCCCTCGGCCGCTTTGAATTATTCCTGGGATTTCGGCGATGGACAGGTTGCGGCAGTCTGGGATACCTGCCATCAATATACCCGGCCGGGGACTTATCCCATTGTCTTAAAAGTGGACAATGGATGTGCCCGCCGTGAATTTAAAGATTCGGTGACGGTACATGTTTTACCCGTACTTCAGTTGGAAGGGGATCATGCTTTGTGTGAGGATGTGGAATTGAAGTTGGCTGTCAGTTCGGAGGTGCCCCTGAAAAACATCGTCTGGGATTTCGGCGATGGCGAAGTATTGAAAAACGGAGCGTTCGAAGTTTTGCATGCTTTTGATGAACCCGGGAAGTATGAGGTGAAGGTAAGGGGGGAAGCCGATCAGATCCCTTCCTGCCCTGGAACGGTGATCAAAAGCATCGAGGTATGGCCTAATCCACGGGTAAGCATATTGCCTTTGGACACTATGGCATGTCCTCCTTTTCTTTACCGTCCGGAATTAGTCGCTACTTCTTATGATTATTTTACCTGGGATTATGGGGATAATACCGCATTGACCTCGGAGAAAGAACATGTTTACATCAATGAGACCGATGCCATCCTGTCTCATCCCATTAAAGTATATGTAGAGAATAATTATGGTTGTAAAGAAGAGCATACCGGATTGATCCGGATTTACAATGGACCGAAAGCCGGTTGGGATAAGGAAATCGGCTATGGCCGTCCCGAAAAAGTGAAGTTTATCAATTTGTCCGAAAATTATACCCAGGCTACCTGGTATTTACCTTATCGTGGGGTGGTGCATTCCCAGGAAGACCAAACGGTAGTCTTTCCGGAGGAGGGTGTTTATCCGGTTGCCCTGGCTGTGGCCAACTCCTATGGTTGCAGGGATTCTTTGAATATGGAGTATCGTTCTTACCAGGGAGGGCTTTATTTCCCGAACAGTTTTATTCCTCATAGTTCCAATGCTAGGGTAAATACTTTCAACGGTATAGGTGTGGGTTTGAAGGAATATAAACTGGAAATATACGACATGTATGGAAATAAGGTGTGGCAGACTACGGCTTTGAAGGATGGAGTTCCTTCCGAAGGATGGGACGGGCGGAATAAGAACGGTAAGCTGTTGCCCCAGGGTGTTTATATGTGGCGGGCAGAAGCTGTATTCTACAGTGAAGATGTGTGGACCGGGAACAATAACCGTTCCGGTCAGCCTCAAACCACGCAAGGTACGGTATTGCTGCTGAGAAAATAAAAGCCCGGACGAGAAGGAGACAGTGGAAAGAGGGAAGTCTAAGCAAGGTTGGATATGAATTGTAACAGAAGTCAGGATAAGATGAGAAAAATAATATTGATAATCGGCATAATCGTGGGAATCGACAGTATCGCCTGTGCCCAGGATACGAAGATATCCCATCCTTTTATGTGGAAATCTTTTAACAACCCCGGTTATTCGGGATTCGACGGTCTGGCGCGCGTCAGTGTCGGCATGCAGCGGTCTTATTGGAGCAATCCTTTGGATTTTAGGACCTACTTCGTGTCGGCTGATTTTCCGTTTAAGGAAAAAAGGACATTCGGTTTGGGGGGAGTGTCGTTACTGTATCAGCGGGATCAGGAAAATTCGTTGTTATACATTACCAATACCTTCGGAGCAGCCTTGTCCGCCCGGGTGAAATTATCCCGCTCGACGGTATTGCAGGTAGGGTTGCAGCCGACATTGTACCAGAAAAGCATCGATCCTTCCCGTATCACTTTGGGAGATCAGTTCGACCCTTTCTACGGGCAGATTTTGGATGTGTCGCCTGAAATGGTTAATTTTTATGCGGACAGGGTTACTATGTTCGACATAGGGGCAGGCATATACGGGGAGACTGATTTCGATATTGCCTGGCACGGGGTTGCCAGTCTGGAATATGGTTTTTCCGTCTATCATATCATTGAATCGACACAGTCTTTCCTTTCCGAGCATGGTTCGAAGTCTTCCGAAGAGAATCTCCTCTACCGCCGCTATTCGGGATATCTCTCTTATTCGCATCCTCTGGCTTTCGGGAATCAAATCAACACTGTGTTGTCGCCTTATGTAATGGTAGATATACAGTCGGTTATGCGCAACCTGCAATTCGGGCTGTATTGGGAAGAAGAGCGGTTCGGATTGATCGGCCTGGGATTGAGAAACGACCAGTATGAAGGGCTACAGGTGGGAACGCTGCTTTTACACCTGGGGGTAAACCTGGGAGGCAATAAGGATATGGGCTGGAAAATCGGGTATACCTTTGAAGTTCCTACGCATCAGGG
>CAJKZL010000243.1 GCA_905204385.1 uncultured Odoribacter sp.
ATTCCCTCAATAGGGTCTCCAGCAATATTGAATCGGCCACTTCAGGCACCGGATGAACGATAAATCCCGTCTTCTGCTTGTTGGCTTCCAAGCGGTTCCGGATTCCGTCATTCCACCTCACCAAATAATCATACAAGAAAAGATTGGTATAATTTTTCCGCAAACTCTCCAATTGTGAATCGCTCATCACTTCGAACTGCTGCTCCAATAGCCGAATCTCGTCCTGCAATTTGAAAATTTCCGGAATAAAAGAGGTTGTGATGCCAAAATATTGCCTTAACGTCTCTTTTTGACCCTGTTCGATATATCTCATCACAATCTTTTGCAATGCAGCGCTATATTTTGTAGAAACTTCCTTGGCCACTTCTCCGTATTCCTGTTCTACCTGCCTCATCAGTGCCGTATCCGGTTCCTTCATTTGCTGAAATTTACGCATATAAGCAAACAACTCTTTTTCCCTCTCCTCTAAGGTAATCCCTTCGTTTTGCAATTCCGTTTCCATGTCCAAACCTTCGATATCTCCTTTCAACCATTTCCGATAAGGATCGGAAAATTCAATCCGATTCAGCAATGTCACATAAGGCCCTCCAGCCAACAACGGAGCCTCCCCCTCCAGGGACAATTCCCGAACCAGGTCATAATACGCTGAATCTAATTCCGTTTTTTTCAAAGGAAGCTGATCTTCCGGTTTCTTTTTAGCATTTTCCTCCCGCCAGTTAGAGGCTTCGAAACTATTATATTCCATCAAAAGCCCGCAGCAATTTAGATTGAATATCCAATTCAATACCTGTTCGCCTCCCCGGCTCAATCCTTTTTGATGGCGATGCTTCTCTAAGGCCCGAAATGCGGTTTCCTTACACGCTTTAATCTTTTGTTTAAACTCTTCGGGACTATATTTTTTCACCTCTTTTTGAAACCTGGAATAATCCAATTGCAAAAAATGCCCGCATTGCTGCAAATCCTGATTCACCCGGGCAAAACCCCCGGCAAACAGAGATGTTTTCTCCCGTTCACTAATGTCTTCCGTCTCCCGCCAGGGATCGATATATTGGGCCATATCCAGACACATAAGGGTAGTATCTCCCGGACCTAAAAACACTGTAATACGCATCCGGTACGGAAAAAGCAAATATATCGGTTGCGGATAATCCATCTCCGTCGTCAGCTCGAAACGGCCGTCTTCCTCTATCGTCAACTCCAGAGACTTTTGTTCCCCCGACAAAGCATCGTCCACATAAACCTCGGCCCGTTGTTTACCCATTTTCGGCGAATATCCTTTGATAAAACCTTTTAATACAGCCGTTCCGTGTTTCAAGATAGCACCGTTAAATCCGTTTTCCTCATCGAATACCAGCCGCTCCGGACTTTTTCGACTATAGACCCTAAGCGATTTTTTATGATCACCGAGACTGACTTTTCCGTCTTTTCCGATATGGGCATATATCGTTTTTCGGCCCCCTTCTTTCTTCAGGTGAAACTCCACCCGGTTACCGCGTGTTTTCACCTCTTCGTATTCCCAGAAATCATGATCTGCAACAGCAAAATGATCTTCAAAGCTAAAAGCCCAGCTTCCGTCTTCCCTCAGCCAATTGCCTTTCAATGCAGCAGGAAATAATTCCTTTCCGGTTTCCTTGCCCAGGGCTACATCAAAAATCCCCTGATTTTCTCCCATATGCCAGTCAAGATGGGTTACACCTTCAGGCAAAGGAGGAAAAAACAATTTAAAAGAATGTTCCCCGGAAGCAGGCATAAAAAATCTCTTGTCCAGGGAAATCCCTTCCGAACGTACTATCTTTAGTTTTTCACCTCCTTCTGCCGGCGTTATATATTCGCCGGATTCCACCATGATCCACCAATTGGGGCGATATCGGGCATCCACAAACAAAACAGTGGCGGTATCAGACAATTCGATACGGCTGATGCTGCGGGTTTCCGTCGTCCTGGATCCAAAAGGAGGATGATCTATACACTGCTGTCCCATAACTTCTGAAGCCAGGAACCAAATCATTACTAAGCATACTATTTTCATGATAACCTATTTAAAAAAGCAAATTTATGCTTATCGATTTAATTTAATTCTTTTTTATACCTTTTTTATTCAATTAAAATTTTAATTGAAAAACCCTTCGGCTAATGATGAAAAAAAATCTATCTCTCAGGATATTTACCCGTATGTTACGACTGGTTTCTTTCTCATCTTTTTTAGCCCTATTATTCTTTCACAATCAAACGATTACCTCTCAATCAAACTTTCTTAAATATTTTATTATACTCTTTGGTAAATCTCCAAATATTTTTTAATTTTGGCCAAATTATATAAACAATCTTTACAGCTATGTACGGAAAATTTCAAGATTTCTTAACGACTGAAATTCAGTCTATTAAAGATGCAGGCCTCTATAAGACCGAACGATTGATCGCCACTCCTCAGGGAGCTGAAATCAAATTAACAACCGGCGAAACCGTGTTGAACTTTTGTGCTAACAACTATCTGGGACTTTCCGCTGACCCGAGAGTCATCGAGGGAGCTAAAAAAGCGTTGGATGCCCGTGGCTATGGGATGTCGTCCGTACGTTTTATTTGCGGAACTCAGGATATTCACAAAGAACTGGAAGCTAAAATCTCCCAATTCTTCGGTACGGAAGACACCATCTTATATGCCGCTTGCTTCGATGCCAACGGCGGTGTTTTCGAACCCCTGTTCAGCCAGGAAGATGCTATCATTTCCGACGAATTGAACCATGCCTCCATCATCGACGGCGTTCGTCTGTGCAAAGCAGTACGTTACCGCTACAAACACGCTAACATGGAAGACCTGGAAGAGCAACTGAAAATCGCTCAGGCTCAACGTTTCCGGATCATAGTGACCGACGGCGTATTCTCTATGGACGGCGACATCGCCAAATTGAAAGAAATCTGCGACCTGGCCGATAAATACAATGCTTTAGTAATGGTCGACGATAGCCATGCAGCCGGCTTCATCGGAAAAACCGGTCGCGGTTCGGCAGAATACAACGGAGTGATGGACCGTATCGACATTTTCACCGGAACCCTCGGTAAAGCATTAGGCGGCGCTATGGGCGGCTACACCACCGGTAAAAAGGAAATCATCGAAATGCTGCGCCAGCGTTCAAGACCTTATTTGTTCTCCAATTCTTTGTCTCCGGCAATCTGCGGAGCATCCATCGCCGTTTTCGACATGTTGATGGAAAGCACCGAACTGCGCGACAAAGTGATGGACAATGCCGAATATTTCCGGGGCAAACTGAAAGAAGCCGGATTCGATATCAAACCTTCCGAATCGGCTATTGCCGCATTAATGTTGTATGATGCCGTACTGTCACAGCAATTTGCTGCAGAACTGCAAAAAGAAAACATCTATGTAACCGGTTTCTATTACCCGGTAGTTCCCAAAGGACAAGCCCGCATCCGTATCCAGTTGTCTGCAGCCCATTCCCGCGAACAACTCGACCGTGCCATTGCCGCATTTATCAAGATCGGTAAAAAATTGAATGTAATTCAATAATAAAAGATCTCCATAATCCATCCCGCCCGGCAAAACCGGGCGGGATTTTCATTTCTGTATCGTAGACCCCGGACTTTTCCAGACATAAAAAATCCCCAACATTCCGGCGCCAGGCTCAGAACGTTGGGGACACTAAAAAGAATTTTGGCAAATTCCTGAAAAACTCAATTGAGCATTCTCATCAATTCACCGGCTTGTTGTTTCATATAGGGAATATTCGACTGTTTCGCCAGATTATTGGCAATAGTGGCATATTTTTTGGCTACGTCTTTAAATCCGCACTTGCTGGATATTTTCACATAATTGTATATGGCATCGAAATCCGATTTCGATTCTACGGTCTTTCCAGCCCATAATTGTATCACTTTCAAGCGCGAAATATCATTCATGATTTCAAGAGCCCCAGCCGTGATTTCTTTGATCATTTGCCGGTTTTCAGGAAAGTAGCGAAATAATTTCCGTGCCTTGTAAAAATAATCCTCGGCATTACGGTTCGCCCTCAGTTCACGGATCATAAAATAGTCGTATACCACATCGTAATGCTCATAGCCGAATTCCTTGATTTGCTTCAGCTTCAGCTCATAATGGGCTTTATCCTGCTTATAAAGAACATCCAAATGATTCACCAGCACGTTGTCCAACTTCTGATACACATCGTCTTTCGAAAAATGCTGGATAAATTTATCCTGATTCTCAAAAACATATTTCAATTGGGGCGCATCGATGTCCGTGACAAAATCCCGTACAATAGTCCAATTATAATCTTTATAATAATCGGCTTCCTGCTGGGTTTGAAAATAACGGTTGATGATATCCTGACCCGATTTACCTTCTTTATGCAACTCTTTTAATAATTGTATGGTGATCTGCGGATTTGCAGGATTCTGCTCAAAATTTTTTACAAGATTATCCAAACCGACCGATGTCTTTTCGATGGCATAAACCTGACATATACTCCAAATAATCAACCCTGTTACTAATAAAAATCTTCTCTTCATGACAACTGTCAATTTTATTTTAAATTTACACCTATAAAACACCTTAAAAGGCAAAAAGGGTGAAGCAAAAACCGACTTTAACTTACAATTTAACAGATTTTACAAATCAAAATAACAATCTGCAACTTTATTCGATCTCTCAGTATAAATATGCAACTTCAAACGTTTACATGAGATAGCGTCTGAAAGCAGTTATTAAAATTAAATAAAACAAGCCCATTATTTTAACTTATTTCTTAAATTGAATGGAATTTTACACATTTACCCCATAGAATACATAAATTTTAACCTATTTATAGCCTTCAAAAGACTTCTTCAACGAAATCCCATCGCATCTTTTTTTTATATCGATTATTTTTATAGTTTTACAAAAAAAAATTATCCTATGGAGAATTGCAGGACTTTCATTCCGCTCTGGTTGGTAGCTGTCATACTGCTCACACATAGCTGCAAAACCAAAACCGAAGAAGAATCGTCTTCGTCGGCACAAGCCAGGATCGGGCAAAAAAACGAAGCGACAGAAGTAAGAGTCGTCCCGGCACGCCTTGCTCCCTTCGAAATGGAACTGGTAAGCAACGGAAAAGTCGAAGCACGGGAAAAAGCAACGCTTAATTTCCAGGTCGCCGATATCATCGACACCATCTATGTCAGCAACGGCAGCAGAGTACGCAAAGGCGACCCGATAGCGAAAGTCAACGACTTTAATGCCAGGTCCCAGTTGAAGGAAGCCAATCTGAATATGGAAAAGATGAAGCTGGAACTACGCAGCCGATTAATGAGCGAAGGCATCAATCAACTGGAAGATACCCTTACGATGCCCCGTCAGCGGTTGCAAACGATTATGCTGCAAAGCGGGTATACTTCTGCCGTACACTCCTTTGAAAAAGCACAGAGAGACTACCAGAACATCTTGACCCGCGGCCCCTTCGACGGAATCAGTGCCGACCTGGAAGCCAAACCTTTTAACCCATCCTCGGCATTTAACATTTTATGCATAATCATCGACG
>CAJKZL010000244.1 GCA_905204385.1 uncultured Odoribacter sp.
CCGATTCTTATTTCAACCGGGGCATTGTCTACGAAAATCTGGGCTGCTATGCCAATGCCATCAAAGACTACTCGGAAACCATTAAACTGAGACCCGATTTTATCATGGCCTATCACTACCGGGGCATTGCCCGTTATCGCATGAACGACCTCGACGGGGCCCTGGAAGATTATAACAAAGCCTTGCAACTGGGAAAAAATGTACAAATGGACGTAGTAACGGCCAAAGAAATCGGACTCAATGCCAGCGCAATATATTACAACCGGGGCGTTATTATGCAAAAAAAAGGAAATGCTCCGGCCGCCATACAAGATTATACGGAAGCAATTCAAATAGATCCTTCTTCGGCAAAAGCATATTACAACCGGGCTATCGCTAAAATGGCCATTTCAAAAATGGATGAAGCCCGGAACGATCTGGAGATTGCTTCCCGGTTGGGATATAAACCGGCTACAACCGTCATTCAGAACTATTTTCAGAAAGAATGACGCAGTGTCCGTAACAAATGCGGTGTGTGTGAAATAACAATAGGTGTATGAAAAAAATAGGGTTATTATTGTTTTGTGGTTTACTCTTGCAAACCACCATCGGGTATGCTCAGGGATATCGTATCGAAATTTCTGTTCCCCGCATGCCGGACCGGAAAATAATTTTGGCAAATTATTTTGAAGGAAAACTGTTTGCCGTCGACACCGCACAGCTCGATGACAAAGGAGAGGGTGCTTTTCACCGCTCCGACCGGAAACTGGCGAGAGGGGTCTATATCTTATTGTTTTCGCCTTCGAATTTCTTTGACTTGATCATCGGGGATACTCAGCATTTCTCTATCAAGACGGATACGATAAATATTCTCAATACCATACAATTCGCAGGATCTCCCGAAAACAAGGCTTTTCTGGACTTTCAGAAATTTATGACGACCCAAAACCTGAAAACGCGGAAAATCAGCAGTGGTCTGGAAAAGGATCCCCGGAAAGATATCCCTGAAATCAGGCAAAAATACCGCGAACAATTTAAGCAGGCAGAGCAGGAAGTAAATGCCTATATCTCCGACCTCTGCAAACAATTTCCCGGCACGGCGCTCGCTACGTTCGCCAATTTTACACGCTCCCCGCAAACCCCGGATTTCTCGAAAGAAGTTTCCGAAGAAAGCTCCGACCGGGAAATGGAAATCCGGAAAAGAGCCTACTATTATAATAAGGCCCATTTCTGGGATTACACTAATTTCAAAGACAGTACCTTAATCCGCACTCCAATCTTCAAAAGCAAACTGGATGAGTATTTTAACAACATGATTCTCAGCCAGGCCGACACTGTTTTTAAAGAATCGGTGCGATTAATCGAGAAAAGCAGACCTTGTAAAGCCATGTTCCGCTATCTGGTCAGCTATTGCTTCAATTATGCCCAGGAAAGTAAAATCATGGGCATGGATGCTGCCTTTGTCTACCTGGCTAAAACATATTACCTGTCCGGCCAGGCCGACTGGATCGATCAGGCTACCCGGGAAAAAATCGAAAGGGAAGTGATGCTCACTCAGTACAACCTGATCGGCATGCAAGCTCAGGAAATGAAACTTCCCACCCTCGACGGCGAATGGGTAAGCCTTTACGAGACAGAGGCGCCCTTTACCTTGCTCCTCTTCTGGGAAGCCGATTGCGGGCACTGTAAAAAACAAGTGCCCCTGATCAAAACTCAATTATGGGATAAATTCAAAGATTACGGACTGAAAGTTTTTGCCGTACATACCCAGAATGAAAAGGATAAATGGGAAAAATTCGTGACCGACCATGAACTTTTCGATTTTATCAATTGCTGGGATCCCCACAATCAGACCAATTACAGGATATATTATCACATCGAATCTACTCCGGTCCTCTATCTGTTGGATAAAGATAAAAGAATCATCGCCAAAAAACTGGATGTGGACCAACTGGAAGATTTGCTCAAGCGGGAATACAAAAGAATGGGTATCGAAATAAAATAGTCCGGATCCTGCAAAAAAAATCGTAACGAATGTTTTCCGTTACGATTTTTAGAGATTCCTGCAGAACTATCCGCTTATTGTTTCAATGCGGTATCTACTTGTTTCATCAAATCCTTCACATCCTGGTTTGCAGCATCCAATGACTGAGCCTGTACCAGAAAATCTTTCGCTTTCTTGAAGTCGACCACAGCTTTCGCTTTTTCAGCATCATATTTTGCTTTGTCTGAAGTAGCTATCGGAGTAGCATCCGCCAGGATCTTAGCGCCGTTATTGAAATAAAGGCTGGCCAAACTTACATATCCCTGCACTTTAAAACTCTTATTTTTCAGAGATAAAATCTTATTGTAGTTTTCAGCAGCCTTCGCTTCATTTCCGGACTTCTGGAACTGTTGCCCCTGTTTCATATAATAGGCGGCATACATCGTCTGTATATTCATATTGTCCGGCATCGCTTTTAAACCTTCCTCCAAAGTGGCCAGCATTTCGGCATCCTTTTTCTCGGCTTGCAAGGCTTTTGCTTTTCCGACATACGATGAAGCGGTTTTGTACTTATTATTAATAGACATATCGAAATACTTCACGGCTTCCGTGTACATTTTACATTTACTGGCAGCTACGGCCGCATTGTATACATACGCGTTATCCTTAAAATTGACAGCTTTCAGATAAGCTTCGAAATTCTTGAATGCTTCCGGATAATTTTTAGCCTTCCAGGCCGCATTCCCGGCATTTTTTTCTGTAGCTCCCGGATCCTGTGCCAAAACAGTCATCGTCAGAATGGCACTGAACAATAATAAAACAATTTTTTTCATGATTTAGATTTTCTATTTATACAACATTTATTTTCCTTCAAAGCACTAAGATAAAGATGTCTCGGAAAATATCAAAAACTTTTTTATTTTTTTTCATTACCTTCGTATAAAAGGGAAAGAATTTTTCTTAAACCGATTTCATCTTCCCTGTCGAAAGCATTCAATTGATCGCTGTCCACATCCAGACAGGCAAAAATCTTTCCTTCACGGTCGTATACCGGAATGGCAATCTCGCTTTTCGACCTGGAATCGCAGGCAATGTGCCCCGGAAATTTTTCCACATCCGGAACGATCACGGTTTGTCCCGACAAAACGGCGGCCCAGCATACCCCTGTATGATGCTTCAATTTCTGACAGGCGACGGGCCCCTGATAAGAGCGTACGATCAATTAGTCGTCCAGTAAAACATAGATCCCGGTCCAGAAAAACGTCTGCATCTTATGGTGAAGCACCGCTTCCATGGTCGCCAGCCGTGCCCAGATGTCATCAGTAGTCTGCACATAGGTCTTGATCTGTTCATACAACCGATCGTACTTGGCTAATTTCTTGTCATTCATACTTCAGGCCAATTGTTCCAGAATATCTACCAAATGCCTCCACCACATCTCGACCGTGTTTATATTTATTTTTTCATCCGGAGAATGCACTCCTCTTAAGGTGGGACCGAACGAAATCATATCCATGCCCGGATATTTTTCCAGGAACAATCCGCATTCCAGACCGGCATGAATAGAGCGGACCACGGGTGCCTTTCCGAATAAACGCCGATACGATTCCACCGCCACCTTCAAAATGGCCGACTCCGGATTCGGCGCCCAGCCCGGATACCCTTCCCCATGTTCCACCTGGGCACCGGCCAGACGGAACACCGAGGCTACCATATGGGCGATATTCATTTTTTCCGAGTCTACGTCGCTCCGTTGAGAAGTGGTGATCGATACGGTGTTTTCTTCCACGAAACGGACGGAAGCCAGATTGGTCGACGTTTCCACCATGCCCGGCATTCGGCTACTCATGCTGAATACTCCGTGAGGACAAGCATACAAAGCATTCAGTAAGCGATTGGTCGAATCCTGATCCAGCGTTTGGGAGGGAAGTTCGACCGATTCCAGTTCCAACTGTAAACCAGGTTCTGTCAGTTTCCATACCTCTTCCATCTCAGCCATATAAACATAGAAGTCTACCCTGATATTTTCTTTTAAGATTTCGTCGAAGACAAGCACCGCCGATGCTTCACGAGCGATGGCATTCCGCAGATTTCCCCCTTCGAAGGAAGCGGCACAAATACCGTACTTATCGTTCATATCCCATAAGAACCGATTCAGGATTTTTATGGCGTTACCCCGTCCTTTGTTGATGTCATCGCCCGAATGACCGCCTTGCAATCCTTTCACGCTTACCCGTACGGCAAATTTATGAGCCGGTGTCTCCACTTTCCGGTAAGGCAAACGGATTACCGTATCGATCCCTCCGGCACAACCGATAAACATCTCCCCCTCGTCCTCCGAATCCAGATTCAACAGAATCCTCCCACTAAAAAATCCGGGTTGTAGGGCGAACGCACCCGTTAAACCGGTCTCCTCGTCCACCGTGAAAAGACATTCCAGGGGACCGTGCTGAATGTCCCTGGAAGTGAGTACCGCCAAGGCTGCAGCCATTCCTATCCCGTCGTCGGCACCCAGGGTCGTCCCACGCGCCTTTACCCATTCTCCGTCGATATAAGGCACTATCGGATCGTGATCGAAATCATGCTCGACATCCGAATTTTTCTCGCATACCATATCCATATGAGATTGCAATACCACTCCGGGAAGGTGTTCCTTGCCCGCAACGGCCGGTTTGCATATCAAAACATTTCCTGCTTCGTCCCGACGGGCTTCCAGATCATGCTTACGGGCAAATTCCATCAACCAGGCCCCTATTTTCTCTTCTTTACGCGAAGGCCGGGGAATCTGGCAAATCTCTTCGAAATATTCCCATACCGCTTCCGGCTGTAATCCTTTTAAATTTCTCATAGTTTAAAGTTTTTTATGAAACCCTTCTACCCCGAACGCACCGAAAAACAGGACGACGGAATGAGGATTCTCTATAACCGTTAAAAATAAAATATTCTCATGAAAACAAAAACCGACCGACAGCAGGTCACCCTATCATATCGGTCAGTTTTTTCAATATCCACACGCAAGACTTAATTTCTTCAGAAGCAATGGTAAAGGTCAGGTCTGCATGCACCTGTTCCTCGATGTCGGTCAGTGCCTTCCGGGCCTCTATCCCTTTGGCCGTCAGCACTACAAAATTGTTCCTTTTGTCTTCCTGACACATTTTACGCTGCACAAACCCTCGTTTAGTAAGGGTATTCAGCAGCTTCGTCACATTATACTTATCCTTTTGCAGCCTTTTGGAAATGGTTTGCTGATTCACATGATCCTCGCTCCATAAAACCTGAAGCAATTCATATTGCTCGCGACTCAAATCAAAGCCGGCTTTCAGGAAAGCCCGGTTTAAAAGTTTGGTGTAGCCCCTTTCAGCTTTACTGAGATAAGCTACTAATTCCCTGACATCATCCATAGTTTATGTTGCAGTTTATACTATTCGCAAACATAAACTTTTTTTTCAAGGATTACAAATCTGTCACCCACTAAAATTTAACGCTTTGTATTTCCCCTGGCTGATTCTCCCGAATGGCAACCGCTTTTATTTCCGTTCCTTTGCTCACTTTGAAA
>CAJKZL010000245.1 GCA_905204385.1 uncultured Odoribacter sp.
GGCGAGGAAGGGGAAGTATTGCCTCCTCCTCCTGGTCCGGACTACGTTCCCCAAGGGAAATACAATAACAATCTGAATGTGGTTTATTATATACCTACCGACAGTGATACCGTTCCGGATTGGCACAGACGGTTGTCCGGAGTGGTCCTCTATATTCAGGATTATTACCGGCAGCAAATGAAAAATTACGGTTTGGGAGAAAAAACGTTCAATCTGGTGGTCAATAAGCAAAGCCCTGCTTATGTGAAGATTAATTATGTCAAAAGTGAAAAGATCAGCAGTGCCGAATGTATGGACCCGGCCAGAGGTACCTCTTTAGCTAAACAGGATTTGGTAAATTGGTTTGCGGCTCATCCGGAGGAAAAGGTGGGAAATCATTTTTTCGTGATGATGCCGGGTGAAAGTGCCAGTTTTTTCCATGGTTCCTACGCCGATTGGATAGACGGTACTCCTTTAGGGATGTGTTTTACGGCTTGCGACTATTTAGGATTCAGTGCCTGGAACTATTCCCAGGGCAAACTGAGTGTAGGGGAAATCGGGGGATTGATGCACGAACTGGGACATGCTTTTTTCCTGCAACACAATAGTCAGAAAGCAGGGCAAGCTCCTCAGGTTGCCCTGATGAATAGCGGCAACTGGGATTATTATCCGGGTAACGAGCAAAATGTTCCGTTGACCTTACTGGATGTGATGTGGCTCAATGAAATACAACCGTTCAATGATGTGGAGAATAACTATACCAAGACTCCGGCTTATTCCGGGCTGAAAACTCGTTTGTCCTCGGATAAGGACAATATTTATGTTACGGTCAATTTTGATTCCGAGGATGAGGTGGCCGGAGTCGGTTTTTACAATGATCCCTGGCATAACAGCGACCAGAAAGGGAAGGATGCCGACCCTTATCAGTATACGGAATATGATGCGGTGTCTTATTTTGTAGGGGTGAATGAAAAATTTTCCGATCAGGGATCTTTTGTCAGAAATGGAAATAGCTATGAAGTTTCGGTCGTGATGCCTTGGAAAGACCTGGAAGCCCGCTATAAGGTTCCCTATGCCGATTATAAGAATGTAAAGGCTGAAATCCGGTTCCGGGTGTTGTTTAAGGGGGGGCTGACCATTCCAGCGGCAGCGGATGGACCCAAAGTCAGAACACCCAGGTATTATTATCAGGTGCATAATGAAAACCCGGATGTGGTGGCGCGTTACCTCGACCGTTCGGCCTGGACGGCTACTGCAACTACGGATGGCGCTGAAAAATTATTGGATGGGACCGTTGCCGATTGGAGGGGAATGATAAATTCATCGGTAGTGATCGATATGCAGCAAGCCCGTAAGATTCGTGCCTTGTTTTTCCAACCGGGAGACAATATGACTTTCCGTACTACCTGTGTGAAAGTGGAAGGCAGCCTGGATGGAGAGAATTACACTGAATTGTTGCCGAAATATTATATGACGGATGATAACATCGAGTCTTATGAGGCTCTGTTACCGGGAGGTGATGCGGAAGTCCGTTATCTCAGAATGACCCTATTGAAAGGGAAAAATTCCATGATGGCCACTTTCGATGAGGTGAGTGTTTTCCCGGCTTATTGACCGTTTCTTTCGGATGTACCCCTGAATAAACGGGTACATCCGTATATTTTATAAAAAGCAGAATATGAAGACTTTATTTATTATTTCGTTATTGGTTTTTGTATGGGGAAACAGTCTTGTAAAAGCCGATAATCATGCGATAATCTCTGGTAAGGCAACTCCCGGAACGAAAGTACTTTTGCAATACGACCGGGGAATGGTACGCACCGAAGCAGAAGATAAAGCGGATGATTCCGGAAACTTTTCCCTCGACTGTCCGTTGGATCGTTCCGCAATCTACACCTTGACGAACGACGGAATAAAAGGAGGTGTTCCGGTATTTATCCAACCCGGTAGTAAGGTAACGGCCGATTTGACGAAAAAAAATGTCGTTTTTAGCGGTGATGGCATAAAAGAAAATCAATTCCTTCAGCAAGTGAAATCCAAAAAAGACGAGCTTTCCAAAAAATATCCGCAGAATATGACTGACGTCGTGGGGTATAAAACGGCAGCCCTGAAATGCCTGGAAGAAGTGCAGAAATTTGTGGCCGGAGCGCCTGTTTTGGATACCCGCTTTACCGGTATCTTGAAAACTTCGTTGGCTGTCGAAGCTTACCGGTCGCTTTTGAAATACCCTTTTATTTATCAATTGATCACCAAAGGAGAGGTGGTGGTGTTGCCACAAGGTTATTACGATTTTTTGCCGCAGGTGGATCTTACGTCCCCTTACCTGGCGAATATAGGATATGCAAGTTCTTTTTTGCAGGAATTATTTGCAGCGATGGAGAGCGAAGGTTACCTGCAGGCGGGTATGACGGATTATCTGGAGAAGCGGGCTGCACGATTAAAAGATCCGGTGGTTCGGGAGGAATATCTGTTGTATGTTTTGAATATAGAACTCTTCGGCTATAATCAGCATCTCGGGCAAATGATGTTGAAGTTGGAGCCTATGATTACAACGGCCGCCGGGAAGGCAAAATTGAAGGAAATAAAAACTAAATATGCCCTTCAGGCTGAAAATAACAGACATTTGAATGCCGGACAGCCGGCAACTGATTTCAGCGGGATGGATCCTTCCGGAAAAAAACACCGTTTGTCCGATTATAAAGGTAAAGTGGTGGTGGTGGATGTCTGGAATACAGGGTGTAAACCATGTATTGCCGAGATGCCTTATCTCCGGAAGCTGGAACAGCAGTTCGCCGGTAAAGAGGTTGTGTTTATTTCTATTTCCCTGGAAAGCGGTGTGGATCAGTGGAAAAAATTTCTGGAGAAACGCGGTATACATGGCAATCAATGGATAGAAACGGCTGCTTTCAAATCCCCTTTTGCGAAAGCTTACAACGTCCGGTTTGTGCCCCGCTTTATGGTGTTCGACCGAAAAGGCAGGGTTGTGGAAGTATATGCTCCCCGTCCTTCGGCTCCCCGGCTCGCAATTTTGATCGATAGTATATTGAAGAAGTAAATTTTGAGGACCAATTCCAAAATTCTGGGAATGATGAACAAGTGCCTATATTTTAAAAATTATTTTATAAAAAAAATCAAAGACCGGTCACCCTTTTTTAGTTTGTCTCTCCCTTATGTATAGATCAAGGGAAATACTTCATTGCTGACAAGAAAAATGGGGTTAACAAGGAATGATGGGCCCCATCTAATTTGAAACTTAAAATTTTATTAGCATGAAAACATTAATTTCAGGTTTGCTTTGTGCCGGATGCTTACTTATCGCTGGACAGGGGGCAGGAGTGGCCCAAAACCGGAGCATTCGTTTTGAAACCGGATCTTTCTCTGAATCTTTGACTAGAGCCCGGCAGGAAGGAAAAATGATTTTTATGGATTGTCATACTTCCTGGTGTGGTCCTTGCAAATTGTTGGCCCAAAATGTCTTTACTATCGATAGCGTAGCCGATTTTTTTAATAGCCGCTTCGTAAATGTCCAAATGGATATGGAGAAAGGCGAAGGCAAAACCTTACAGGAAAAATATAATATATCGGCATATCCTACCCTTTTATTGCTCGATGGTGAAGGGCAGGAGGTTTACCGTTCTGTCGGAGGTTGTTCTGCTGCCGATTTAATGAGCCGTTTCCGGGGAGCCTTGAATCCGGAAAACACGATTACCGGCATGGAACAAAAATTTGCTGAAGGCGAACGTGATCCGGTATTTATAAACCGCTATTGGGGAGCTTTGCGTAACGCCCGGGCTTTTGAAAAATTGCAGCAAACCACTGCCGTTTATTTCGAGGGAATGAAGATGAAAGAAATTTGCCGGGAGCCTCATTGGAGTCTTTATAACGATTTTGTCGATATAGATAATCCCTTGCACCACCTGATGATCGAAAATATCGGACAGTTGAAACGGTTGAAAGGGGATCGTTTTGTGGAAGATAAACTCCGGAAAGCGTATGATAACGCTTTGATGGGGCGTATTCCCAATGTCGGTCACACCGCTGAACAATTGAAACAATATGAAGAAGATATAGAGAAAATCGGTTTACAAGATACGGTGAAGTTGTTTTATTTACGTGCTTATCTGAAAATGGCGAAGATGAAGCTGGCGAAGGACTACGATGCTTATCTCGATTTTATGGAGAAGGAGCTGAAAACTTTTTCAAAAGTAGAACGGGGACGTGCAGTGATGTCTTTGATTATGCTCGCGGACGGTGGTACTCCGGAACAACGGGAACGCGGCAATTCGGTGTTGCTCCGGGAAGCCACAGAGATCATGAAAGAGAATGGCGGGCAATTGCCTGCTTACGAGCAGCAGTTGTATGGATTTATCCAGTTTAGACTTTTAGGAAAACAAGAATAATCTATATCGAATCATAAGTATGAAAAAGCGGATTTTATTTTTTCTGTTTTGTATGGTAAGCCTCGGTTTTCACAGCCTGGGGCAATGGACTACTGCCACGGAAGTCGGTTTTACGACCAAAGTAGGCGAACGGATGCCCGATTTTAAGGTGCAGATGCTGGATGGAACGACGGTGGATACCGAGACGTTAAGGGGAAAAGTGGTCTTGTTGAATTTTTGGGGAGCTAAGTGTGGCGGTTGCCTGCTGGAATTGAAGCGTTTCCCCAAAGAGATTATTAAACCTTACGGAAGCCGGAAAGACTTTTATCTCTTACCCATAGAGGCTCAGTTGCAGCCTAAAGAGGTGATCGAAACCTCTGCGAAACGGATGGGATTCACGTTCCCGCTGGCGTATGAGAATGGAAAGGATATTGCGGGACTTTTCTTTGAGCGGGTATACGGTATTCCCCGGACCCTGATCATTGATCGGAAAGGGGTGA
This sequence comes from uncultured Odoribacter sp., assembly GCA_905204385.1. The sequence goes on from CAJKZL010000245.1 coordinate 4,859, forward strand.
TTGTGTACCAGGCTTTTGGGTATACGGAAGAAGAATTTGAGAAAATGTTGAAAGTGCTGGAGAAAACGCTAAATGCAGGGAAATAAAAAAACACCGGCTTCAAACCGGTGTTTTTTTTGTTTTATTCTACTGTATTGGCACTACCTAATACATTGATCAGTTTGTGTTTGTAAAGCTCTCTCAGAGAATCGCGGGCAGGTCCCAGGTATTTACGGGGATCGAATTCTGCCGGTTTGGTGGCGAAAATCTCGCGTACGGCAGCCGTCATGGCCAAACGGCCGTCAGAGTCGATATTGATTTTGCAAACGGCTGATTTGGCAGCTTCGCGGAGTTGATCTTCCGGAATACCGATGGCATCTTTCAGGGCACCGCCATATTTGTTGATGATGGCTACCTTATCCTGAGGTACTGAAGAAGAACCGTGCAGTACGATGGGGAAACCCGGAATACGTTTTTCAATCTCTTTCAGAATGTCGAAACGTAAAGGAGGAGGTACCAGAATACCGTCAGCATTACGGGTACAATGTTCCGGTTTGAACTTGTTGGCTCCGTGGGAAGTTCCTATAGAGATAGCCTATGAATCCACCCCTGTTCTTTTCACGATATCTTCTACCTGTGCAGGACTGGTATAGCCGTGTAAAGCTGCTTTCACG
>CAJKZL010000246.1 GCA_905204385.1 uncultured Odoribacter sp.
GTTGTGGTATCGGTAACAGAGAGCTCTGTCGTCGAGGTTTCCCACTTCAAAGTAACCCGCAGCAAACCGGTTATCGACCCATTCCATGATCTGTGGATTCCGGAAAGTTGTTTTTTCCATTTGCCGGCAAGGTCCGCAGAAGTGTGATGAGAAACAAAGTATCATATTTTTGTTTTCCCGCTTTGCTTGTTCGAGTACCTGTGAATAGGGGGTACGGTGTTGGAACAAGTGAGGGGGGATGGGAAGCGGAGGCACTGCGTCGGCAGCCAGGAGAGGACGTCCGGAGGTTCCGGTGGTGGCTGTATTTAAGAATTTCAGCATTTGTCCTACGGTTAACGAGCCGGCTTCTTTCAGCACTTTTTCGTCCGGGGTGAGAATACAGAGGTGGGGGATCGAACCGGCCCGGTCGGGATTTACTCTTTGTTGGAGAAGACCGTATTCCGGGAATTCGATGTCTGCCAATAAACAGATATAATGTTCGTCGGTATAGCGGATGACCCGGTGATTTTCGAATACTGTTTTTTTCATCATCCGGCAGGGGCCGCACCAACTGGCCGTAAAATCGATAAACAGATGCTTGTTTTCTGCTTTCGCTTTTTTCAGCGCCTCTTCGTAGGTTCCATTGAAAAAGTGGATCGCCTGGACTTGCTGCATCTGAGCCCATACTAAAAAGAAAAGCAGAGCAGCGGTTTTCATAAGCTTATCACATAAATAAATTCACCGGGATACAGGAAACTGAAGGGTGTGTATCCCGGTGAATCGGTGAGTTTAAAAAATTTTATTTCGGAGTTTTCCGGTTAGACGATACCGGAAAAACCCATAAACGCCATGGCCAGTAAGCCGGCTGTAACCAGGGCGATAGGAGAACCCTGCATGCCTTTCGGTACGGTGACCAATTCCAGGTGTTCGCGGATGCCGGCGAAGATGGTCAGGGCCAGGCCGAAGCCGATGGCGGTTGAGGCGGCGAAAACCAGGGATTGCAGAAGATTGAAATCTTTCTGGATCACCATGATGGCAACGCCGAGTACGGCACAGTTGGTGGTGATCAAGGGCAGAAATACCCCCAAAGCCTGATACAAAGAAGGACTTACTTTTTTCAGGATGATCTCGACCATTTGTACCAGAGCGGCTATGATCAGGATAAAGGTGATGGTTTGCATAAAACCGATGTGGAAGGGATCGAGAACGGTTTTCTGTACGATAAAGGTAACTAAAGTAGCCAGAATCATTACAAAGGTAACGGCGCCCGTCATTCCCAGCGCGGTAGATACTTTTTTGGAAACTCCCAGGAAGGGACAGATGCCCAGGAATTGTGCCAATACAATGTTGTTAACGAATACGGCAGCTATAAATATCAAGATATATTCCATGTCTGTTTAGATTTTTTGATTTAAAACCGGATTTAGCATTCAATTTGCCGGTTTTGATTAATTTGCCTTTCTGAGCCGGTTGACGACAGCAATCAGATAACCGAGTGCAATAAACGCTCCGGGAGCGAGTACAAAAATCAACATGCCGTAGTTTTCGTTAAAAACGGGCAGGTTAAAGGCCTTGCCGCTTCCCAGTAGTTCGCGGATCACGCCCAAGATCGTCAGACTCAAGGTGAATCCCAATCCCATACCCAGACCGTCGAGCATGGAAGGCAAGGCTTTGTTTTTGGAGGCGAATGCCTCTGCGCGGCCTAAAACAATGCAGTTGACCACGATCAGGGGGATAAAGAGGCCTAAGGATTCGTGCAGGGAAGGCAGATAGGCTGCCATGCACATGTCGACCACCGTTACGAAGGCGGCGATGATGACGATAAACGAGGGAATCCGGATTTTATCCGGTATGATGTTGGCAACGAGGGAAATGACCAGATTGGACATGACCAGCACAAAGGCTGTCGCCAGGCCCATTCCCATTCCGTTGACGGCAGAGGTGGTGACTCCCAAAGTGGGACACATCCCCAGCAGTAAGGCGAAAGTGGGATTTTCCCGGAATATACCGTTGGTTAAGACTTTTATGTTATTCATGGTTAAGAATTTTGTGGTTTAATTTTAAATCGCCGATGAATTTTAACTCCGTCCTTAATGGTTTTGTTGGGTTGCCCCGGAGGAAACGTCAGCTCCCGACAGGCCTTCGGCGGCACGGTTGACGGCATCCAGAAATGCTCTGGACGATATTGTGGCAGCGGTGATGGCATCGACGTCTCCGCCGTCTTTGCTGACTTTCAGTCCCGTTGTGCCCGGTTTTTTACCGATGATGCTTCCTTTGCCGTTTTGCGTAAACCAAAGGTCCATTTTGGAGCCCAGACCCGGCGTTTCTTTGTGTTCGAGTACCGAGTAATTGGAGATGGTGCCGTCGGGGTTAAAACCGACCATCAACCATACTTTTCCACCGAATCCGTTGTTGGTGTAAGTTTTAACGGCAGTACCCACCAGAGTACCGTTCTTTTTGGCGGGATAAAATTCCAGTTCGCCTCCGTCGGGCGTTTTTGCTTTCCAGACATCGGCATTGGGGTCGTTGTCGAATTCTCCGGGGATCACCTGACGGATTGCGTTGACTTGTTTTGCTTGCTTAGCCTCCTCTATGGGGCCGGCCGTCAGGGTATAGACGTAGCCCACCGCTGCCGAAGCGATCAGGGTGACAGCAAACAGAACTACCACCATGTTTATAAAGTTCGATTCTAATTTCTTTCCCATCGTATCTATGTTTTTGATTCTGGTCTCAGCTTTTTGATTTCTTCCGGAAACCTAAAGCTTCTGCCCTAAATTTAAGCAAACCTTACCGGTTTGCAGTATCTATTGATTAAAGGTGTAAAGGCATTCATAATCAATATGGCGAAGGACATGCCTTCGGGATATGCGCCGAATACGCGAATGACAACCGTCAGTATGCCGATGCCGGCTCCGTAGATGATCATTCCTTTGTGGGTCATCGGAGAAGTTACGTAATCCGTGGCCATAAAGATCGCCCCGAGCATCATACCCCCCGAAAGAAGGTGGAAGAGGGGACCGGCATATTGTTCGGGATTGCAAAGGTTCAGTATGCCCGAAAAGAGGATCACTGTAGCAAAGATGGCGACCGGGATGTGCCAGGAAATAATTTTGCGGATCAGCATATAGGCAAATCCGATGAGCAGGGCCAGGGCCGCTACTTCGCCGAGGCTGCCTCCCATGTGGCCGATCAACATGTTTTTATATCCGACAAACGTATCGGCCGATAACAGATCGGTGACCGATTGTCCCGTTTTTACGGCTTCTTTCAGCAATCCCAGGGGAGTGGCTCCGGTTTCGGCATCCACGTACGAACCGGCGAAACCTTTGGCTAACGGCCAGGTGGTCATTTGCACCGGAAAGGAGATCAATAAAAATACGCGGCCTACTAAAGCAGGGTTGAAAATGTTGCAACCCAGACCGCCGAAACTCATTTTGCCGATTCCGATGGCTACCAAGGCACCGATGACAACGATCCATACCGGTAGGTTGGAAGGCAGGTTGAAGGCCAGAAGAACGCCGGTGATGAGGGCGGAACCGTCGAAAATCGTCGGTTGTTGCTTCATCAGATATTTTTGAATCGCATATTCGAAGAGAAGACAAGCCACCACAGACGTCAGCGTTACGATAATAGCCCCCAGGCCGAAAAAGAATACGGAACAGACGAATGCCGGGATAAGGGCTATAAGAACTCCGTACATGTTTTTCTCAATGGAGTCGCCACTGTGAACATGAGGAGAAGGAGAAATTAATAAATTCATATTTTATGATATTAATTGTATAATTGAATTGATGAAGAATAATGCACGGAATACAATAATCCTACTCCGAAGAAACTTTTAACGGTTCCTGCATTATTTCTTTCGGTTTCTGATCATCATCCCGGTCCGGCCTTTTCCCAGACGGATGTAATCCAGCAGGGGACGGGCGGAAGGACAGGTGAAACTACATGAACCACATTCGATACAATACATTACCTTTTCTTCCAACATGCGTTACAGCAAATTGAAAGAAGCTAATTTAGCCAACAGGTAAGGTTCGAGCCCCATGGGACACACCGAAACGCATTTACTGCAGCGGATACAGTTTCGTACCGGTTTGCGTTCAGCTTCTCCGGCGCCGATCAGCAACACCCCACTGGTTCCCTTCATAATGGGGGAATCGATATTTACCATTGTTCGGCCCATCATGGGACCTCCTCCGATGACTTTGGCCGTATCGTCCGGCATGCTCCCGGCAGCTTCGATTAATTTCGAAACAGGGGTGCCGATGCGGCAAAGATAATTACCGGGATTTTTCACAGACTTGCCTGTCACGGTGACCACGCGCTCGACAAGGGGTTTGTGCTTGACGACGGCTTCGTAGACGGCTAAGGCTGTCCCCACGTTTTGAACCACCGCACCTACGGCAATGGGCAGCGCTCCGGAAGGTACCCTCCGTCCGACCGTAGCCTGGATGAGTTGTTTTTCACCTCCCTGGGGATATTTTACTTTTAGCGGACAGATTTCCACACCCAGCACTTTGGCTGCAATGCCCTGCAAGTGGGCGATGGCGTCTTTTTTGTTGTTTTCGATGCCGATGACGGCTTTTTTTACATCTATGGCTTTCATCAGCAGTTGCACGCCGATGATGACTTCTTCAGCCCTTTCTAGCATCACCCGGTGATCGGAAGTCAGATAAGGTTCGCACTCCACGCCGTTGATGATGAGCATCTCTGCCTTTTTTCCCGGAGGTACGGAGAGTTTCACCTGGGTCGGAAAGGTGGCTCCGCCGAGGCCTACGACGCCGGCGGCGGCGATTTTGGCGATGATTTCTTTCGGTTCCAGCGTGCACTCTTTAATCAGGGTGTCGGTCCGGTCGATGGCCGGGTTCCATTCGTCGCCTTCGACCGCGATCGTTACGGGCGGTTTGCGCGGGTTGCCTCCGTCGGGGACCGCGTCCACGCCGGTTACGGTTCCCGATACCGAGCTGTGGATATTGGCCGAAACGAATCCCGTCGCGGTTCCGATAATGTCGCCGACCCGTACCTTGTCGCCTTTTTTGACGGCGGCCGTGGCCGGAGCGCCGATATGCTGTCCCAGCGGAATGGTCGCTGTTTTCGGTACGTCGAAAATCCGGATGGCCGCGTCTTTGCTGATCTTATGGTCGTGCGGGTGGACGCCACCCAGTCTGAAAGTCTTAAGCATGTTGTTCCCCTCCTTCCTCTGCGGTTTTGGTTTCCTGCGCCGGTGCGGTTTCCGTTGCGGCGGCGGTTTTGGCGGCCGGTTGTGCGGCTTCGGCCGGTTTCGGAGCCGGTTTTTCGGCCGGACGCGGCGGGAAGTTCACCTCCACGATGGCCCCTGTCGGACAAACGGCCACGCACTTGCGGCACAGACGGCATTTGGCCGGGTCGATATAAGCCACGTTGTTTTCCAGCGTAATGGCTTCGAACGGGCAGGTTTTCACGCATTTGCCGCACCCGATACAGCCTACCGAGCAGGCTTTGCGGGTGACGGCTCCTTTGTCCTTATTGACGCAGTTCACATATACCCGG
>CAJKZL010000247.1 GCA_905204385.1 uncultured Odoribacter sp.
GCCTCGCCGACTCCTTACTATTGGTCCACAAACGGCTACGGCTTCATGTGGTACACTTTCAAACAGGGAAAATATGATTTCGGCGCTGCTGAAAAGGGTACGGTAAAACTACCCCACGATACAGACTATCTGGATGCTTTCTACATGGTCAGCGACGGCCCTGTCGCCCTGTTGAACGATTTCTACCAACTGACCGGCAACCCGGTACTGCTGCCCAAGTTCGGATTCTATCAGGGACACTTGAACGCTTACAACCGCGACTATTGGGTGGAAGACGAAAAAGGCATCCTGTTCGAAGACGGCAAACGCTACAAGGAAAGCCAGAAAGACAATGGCGGCATCAAAGAATCACTGAATGGTGAAAAAAATAATTACCAGTTTTCAGCCCGTGCCGTGATCGACCGTTATAAAAATCACGATATGCCCTTAGGCTGGATTCTGCCTAATGACGGCTACGGTGCAGGTTATGGCCAAACGGAAACGTTAGACGGTAATATACAGAACCTGAAAAATCTGGGAGATTATGCCCGTCGACACGGCGTACAGATCGGCTTATGGACACAGTCCGCTTTGCATCCCAAACCGGAAGTCAGCGCTTTATTGCAAAGAGATATCGTCAAGGAAGTCAGAGATGCCGGAGTGCGTGTACTGAAAACCGACGTTGCCTGGGTAGGAGCAGGGTATTCCTTCGGTTTAAACGGTGTATCCGATGTAGGGCATATCATGCCTTATTACGGAAATGATAGCCGGCCTTTCATCATATCCCTCGACGGCTGGGCCGGTACTCAGCGCTATGCAGGCATTTGGTCCGGTGACCAAACCGGAGGAGTCTGGGAATATATCCGTTTCCATATACCGACTTATATCGGTTCAGGCCTTTCAGGACAACCCAACATCACCTCCGATATGGACGGAATCTTCGGCGGACGGAATCTGGTCATCAATACCCGCGACTTCCAATGGAAAGCCTTCACCCCCATGCAACTGAACATGGATGGTTGGGGTTCCAACGAAAAATATCCCCACGCTTTGGGAGAACCGGCAACTTCCATCAACCGCTGGTATCTGAAACTGAAATCAGAAATCATGCCTTATGCCTACAGTATCGCCAAAGAAGCTGTGGACGGATTACCCATGATCAGGGCCATGTTCCTGGAATACCCCAATGCCTATACGCTCGGAAAAGCAACACAATATCAGTTCATGTACGGACCTTATTTCCTCGTAGCTCCGATCTACCAGGCTACCCGGTCCGACGAAAAAGGCAATGATATCCGCAACGGCATCTATCTGCCCGAAGGCAACTGGATCGATTATTTCACCGGAGACAAATATGAAGGCAACCGCATACTGAACAATTTCGCTGCTCCTTTGTGGAAATTACCTGTTTTTGTAAAAAACGGAGCTATTATTCCATTGACGAATCCTAATAATAATGTCACTGAAATAAACAACAATCTACGGATTTATGAACTCTATCCCGAAGGCAATTCTGCGTTCACCGAGTATGACGACGACGGAAATACCGAAGCCTATAAAACAGGGCAGGGAGCGACCACTTTGATCGAATCAAAGGTGGATGCAAAAAATAATGTACAAGTAGTCGTTCACCCTACTCAGGGAAATTTCGAGGGATTCACAAAGGAAAAAGCAACGGAATTTAGAGTTAATGTCACCGCTAAACCGAAAAAAATAACGGCCAAAATCGGAAAAGATAAAATAAAACTGACAGAAGTACAGACAAAAGACGACTTCCTGAAACGGGAAAATGTATATTTCTACGATGCTTCGCCTAATCTGAACCGATTTGCAACCCCGGGAAGTGACTTTGAAAAAGAGGTGATCACTAAAAATCCCCAATTATTGGTGAAATTAGCTTCCACAGATATTACTGCCGCTCCTACTACGCTGAGCATCGAAGGGTTTGTTTTCGCACCTACCGATAAATACAGAACGAGTAGCGGGCAACTGACAGCCCCTCAAGCTCAAATTACGGACGAAAATACAGAAGCTTATACCTTAAAACCCACGTGGAATAAAGTAGAAAATGCAGACTTCTACGAAATAGCATTCAACGATATGCTTTATTCTACGATTACAGCTACGGAACTCTTATTTGAAGACCTGAAAGCAGAAACCCCTTACAGCTTTAAAATCAGAGCGGTCAATAAAGACGGATATTCCGAATGGGCAACATTCGGCGCCACCACCAAAGCCAATCCATTGGAATTCGCTCTCCAGGGAATTATCGGTGAAACCACCGCAGAAAACCAAGGAGGTCAGAAAGTCAATAAATTATTCGACTATGACGAAAACAACACCTGGCATACCAAATACGGAGTCAACTCTGTACCTTTTGAATTGACGATGGACCTCAGAACCATCAATCAACTGGATAAGTTCCATTACCTGCCCCGCACGGATGCCGGCAACGGTACAATCCTCCAGGGAACCGTATCCTACAGCATGGATAAAGAAAACTGGACAGAAGCAGGAGCGTTCGATTGGGCAAGGAACAATGAAGTGAAAATATTCTCTTTCAAAGATCGTCCGACTGCGCGCTACATCAAACTCTCCGGCACTTCGGCATTGGGAGGATATGGTTCCGGCAGGGAGTTATATGTGTTCAAAGTACCCGGTACCGAAAGTTACCGTCCGGGAGACATCAACAATGATCGTCTGATCGATATGAACGATTTCACTTCGTATATGAACTACACCGGTCTGCGCCAGGGCGATGCGGATTTCGAAGGATACGTAAGCAACGGCGATATCAACCGTAACGGCCTGATCGATGCTTATGACATTTCAGTAGTCGCTACCCAGCTAAAAGGAGGAGTAGGGAAAAAGAAAACCGAAAGAGTGGAAGGCTCCCTGAAAATCAGCACGGCAAAACAAAACTACAATAAAGATGAAATCATTGAAGTGCGGGTGAAAGGGGACAACCTTAAAGCCGTAAATGCAATTAGCTTCGCTCTTCCTTACAATCAACAGGATTATGAATTCGTAGGCGTGGAATTGCAAAATATGAAGGAGATGGAAAACTTAACTAACGACCGGCTTCATACCAATGGAGTGAAAGCCGTCTATCCCACTTTCGTAAACCTGGGCGATAAAGAAACGCTGGAAGGCTCGGAAAATCTTTTCATCCTGAAGTTCAAAGCTAAACGGAAATTAAAATTCGATCTGAAAGCCATAGATGGCCTGCTCGTCGACAAGCAACTCCATACGCATAAATTTTAATATCCGCAATATCTATTCCTGAGATTGTCCTGCTTTTACAGGACAATCTCTTTTTTTACCTTTTACTCAACGGATTTCAGCTTTAATTACCTGAAGAATTTCATCGGCCTTCAAATCAGAACCGATATAAAGGGAAAGAATTTTTTTAGCCAATACACCGGCATTTTCACCGGCATCACAAGCCGCTGCAGCACTGTTGATCAAAGCAATAACACTGTCTTTAAAATTAGTGGCCGCCGACCAGGCCGCATCACTGAGATACAATTGCTGAGAAAGATTGTATTCATATTCCTGCCGGATTTCATTCAATAAAGCCAATTGATACTCTTTCACGTTCAAAGCAACCGAGAGTGTCCGGGGAATCAAGGAATCCGGTTTCAAACGCTCTATCAACAGGATAATCCGCTCATAGGCCAGTAGTTTTAAATGAATCAGGGTTCGGGCCGAACCGTTAGCTTCTTCCTGTTTTTCCCCCGACGAGACGGTAGCCTGCCGGACATACTTATGAACATAAATGTCAAACAAGGCCACCGCTTTACGCACCAAAGGATAGAACAATATCGCAACCAACAGAAAAGCAATTAACAAATAATAGACGGGATTCATAAGTTTCAAATTTTTCCGGAGCAAATATAGGACAAATATTGAAATATTTTTATAAGTTTGCAATCGTATGCAGACAAGGTCTAACATATTACCCTTGAACCGGATTTTTTTAAATATAAAAAAACGGGATGAGTTTAACTATTGAACTCACTACGCCTGTCATTATTATACTTCTATCAGGTAAAAAATCACTTATAAAATTACAAATTCCCGGAGGGTTCTGCTGAACGATCCTGATGTTGCGATGAATTACAAGTACCGGCTATATCCTTGCAAACGATATTGACCGTGTAAATGCGATCCCACAGCTCAGACCCTGTTGTGAGGAACTTTCCGGATCATCACTAAAATTCATAAATTATGGAATTACCATTCGCTGAATCATTCCGGATTAAAATGGTAGAAACCATCCGGAAAAGTACACGGGAAGAACGTGAACAATGGATAAAAGAAGCTAAGTACAATCTGTTCAATCTGAAAAGCGACCAGGTTTTCATCGACTTACTCACCGACTCCGGCACGGGAGCCATGAGCGATAAACAATGGGCGGAGCTTATGCTGGGAGACGAGAGTTATGCCGGAGCACGCTCTTATTATAAGATGAAAAATGCCATAAAAGAAATCCTGGGCTTCGATTATTTTTTACCGACTCATCAGGGACGGGCCGCAGAAAATGTACTCTATTCCACCATCATCAAGGAAGGAGACGTCCTGCCAGGCAATTCCCATTTCGACACCACCAAAGGTCATATCGAATTCCGTAAGGCATTGGCCATAGACTGTACCATCGACGAAGCCGCCGACACTCAGCTCGAAATTCCGTTTAAAGGCAATATGGACCCGGCCAAACTCGAAGCAGTATTGAAAAAGTATCCCCGCGAAAAAATACCGGCAGTCGTATTGACGATCACCAATAATACGGCAGGAGGCCAACCTGTTTCTATGGAAAACATCCGTGAAGTATCGGCTCTATGCAAAAAATATGGGGTGAATCTGCAAATCGACTCTGCTCGTTTTGCTGAGAATGCATACTTTATCAAAACCCGCGAAAAGGGATATGAAAACAAGACTATTAAGGAAATTGTGAAGGAAAAGTTTTCTTATGCCGACATCATGACCATGTCGTCCAAAAAAGATGCCATTGTGAATATGGGCGGCTTTGTGGCCTTCAAGAATGAAGAACTATGGAAAAAATGCCAGATGTTTTGTATCATGAACGAAGGTTTTATCACCTATGGCGGAATGTCCGGACGCGATATGAATGCTCTGGCCCAGGGATTGGACGAAGGCACGGAGTTCGATTACCTTGAAACCCGAATCAGACAAGTGGAGTACCTTGGAAGCAGATTGGACGACTACGGCATTCCCTATCAACGCCCTGCAGGAGGTCACGCCATTTTCGTGGACGCCAAGAAAGTACTGACTCACGTTCCTAAAGAGGAATTTATCGCACAAACCCTCGGAGTGGAATTATACCTGGAAGCAGGAATACGAGGAGTGGAAATCGGATCGATATTGGCGGACCGCGATCCGGTGACGCGTGAAAACCGCTATCCCCGTCTGGAATTATTGCGGTTGGCTATTCCACGCCGTACCTATACCAATAACCATATGGACGTCATTGCAGCCGCATTGAAAAATGTTTACGCCCGACGGGAA
>CAJKZL010000248.1 GCA_905204385.1 uncultured Odoribacter sp.
GGAATTTTTCCGAAAACTACCGGAAGTATTTTCACACGGAGCCGGGAACATTGGTTTATAAGGCTTTCGATATGAGTCTTTATTTTATTGAATTGGCGGCAAAATACCGTGATCGTACACTGGAGGCCCTGGAGTATGCAGACCTGAAGACGGGATCGTCCAGTTTCCGTTTCCGGAAAATGAGAAACGGGATGGGAAAGGAAAATTTCGGGACTTTCATCGTCAATTATAACAAGCATTATCAGTTGAAGATCGAAAATTGGAAGTAGTCGTAAAGAGGAAGATATTTTTGTAACTCAGAACCTGATTTCCAGTATAATTCATTAATTATAAAAATGAAGGATTATGGAAAAATTTGAAGAGTTGATACAAGGCACTACTCCGGTATTGGTGGATTATTTCGCCACTTGGTGCGGTCCCTGCAAAATGATGCATCCGGTTTTGGAGGAGTTGAAAAAGCAGTTGGGGGAAAAAATAAAGATCATCAAGATCGACATCGATACTCCTCCGAATCGTCCGAATGTAGCGAAATACGGCATCCAATCGGTTCCGACGCTGATTTTGTTTAAAGAAGGAAAATTGCTTTGGAGGCAAAGCGGGGCGATGCAGACGCAGCAATTGCGAAGCATCGTTGAAAAATATTTGTAGAGTCTGCCTTATTGCGGGTTGCACTTTTTCCCAGAGGACCGGGGGCACCGACTGTGGACCGGGAGACCTGAAGAGGGATATATGCCTGAGGCTTACATCCCTTTTTTTATGCCCATACGGATTAAGATCCGGTTGGCGGGATAGGAGGCAAGAAAACCGAAAAACATGGCGATCTGCATCATAAACCAAAATTCCCAACTGTTGTGCATCATCGGTCGTCGGGGAAACAGCACGAACATGACGATAGCCATCCAGCCATACATGCCGGCTTGCCAGGCGGTGAGGGAAAAGAAATCGATTTTAAAAGCTTTGCCGACGGTTTGCAGCCGGGAGAGCTGCGGTTCCATGGGGCGTATGGCGGCATACTGAAAGTAAATGCCCAGTACGAGAGCCAGGATATAGTCGAGAACCCACTGCCCGGCCAGCAGGCTGCTGCCGATGGCTATGGGGACGAAGGCGGTGAAAGTTTCCCCGATGAGGTCGGCCAGGGTACATCCTGCCCCGCAGTGCAGGGTGGAAAGGATGATGCTTTGCCAGCGCGGGCCGGTGGACATCGGCATAGAAGCGGAAGACATGTCCATTGCCCGATGATCCATTAGCATGTCCTTATGGTCCGGTTGCTCCGAAAGGGTGGCCTGATGTTCTATGGCTTTGTGGGGCATTGTCCGGTGATTCATTTTTGCAGATCTTCCTAGTTTCCGGTAAACGAGCAAACCGACCCAGCTAGCCCATAGTCCGGTCAGAGGCCATACCACTTCCATGATTCTCATGGGTTGCCGCCGGTTGGGAAAGATATCCAGGAGGATGAGGAGGAAGCAGGCAAATCCCGAAAGAATGAAAAATGCGGAGAGAAGGTGAAAAAAGTTATCCATAAGCTTCAGATTTTGATCCTTGTACGATTTTTTCCCGATAGGGTTAGGAGAAGAATGAAACCTTTTGGAAAGTTCGGATGTATACTTCTACAATCAAACCTGTAAGCTATGAGAAAATTATTTTTTGGAGGATTGCTTTTATTCCTGTTTGCGGCTTGTCATGATGATGAAAGCTATAAACAAAATGTACCCGAGAATCTGGAGCCTGCGGATATCCAGTTGATCGTTACCGGAAGGGTGGGGTCGGTAGTGGGAGATTCGCTGACCCAGTATATCGGTGCCTTGAATTTGCTGCTTTTCCGGGAGGATGGCGATGGCAATTATGTATTGTACGATCAGAAAGTTTTGAATGAAGCGGAATTACGCAGTCTGGAGGATGTGGGCAGAACCACTGAACCGGGTTTTACCATTTACAAGGAGATTGCTTTTGATTCGGTTCCGATCTCGAATTACCGAATTGTAGGCTTGGGAAATGTTTTAAATGCGAATGGAAACAGTAATCCGGTTGTTTCCTTGAGGGGTGCCGTTGCGGGAACTCCGATAAGGGATGTCTTGGTGAATGTGTTGAACGGGTCCGAATCGCCTCGTTTGTTCTGGGGAATGACGGAGGTCATACAGGCCGGCGGACAGACGGAGGCCTTACCGGTTTTGCGGCTATACCGGAAAGTGTCCATGTTTGCGCTCACTCTGATGGAAGTGCCGGATGTGGTCGATCGAATTGCCATGGACTTTACGGATACTTACGGCGCTTTCAATACTTACGGGGAGTTTTCCTCAAGTGCTGTGAACGAGGTACAGACTTCTCGTCCCTATCAGCAACAGCCGGGCGACAGCGTTACGCTCAGCTATGTTATGTTGCCGACGGTGAGCGGGGACAGTACGGCCATACAGGCGACGTTTTATTTGACAGACGGCGATAAGCAAGTGATTTCTCTACCCAAATATGTCTTGAAACCCAATACCATCACTAAAGTGAGGGCATCCATCGATACCGATCAACCGGGAAATGTCTGGAAAGTGGACATCAATTCGCTGATTACGGTGAATGTCGAATGGAATGTTGACGAGGAACCTCCGATTACTATCTGATCGTGGTCCGGTCCGGGAGTGAGGAGGCCTCCCTGGATTGAACACTGTAATGGAAATGGATACGCAACTATTATACCGGGGTATAGCCGGGAGTATGCTGGGTCTTTTGTTGTGGGCCGGATGTGGCAGTCCGGTTGCACAGTCGGAAGACGGAGAATACTCCCGGGATAACCAGGAATTGCTCGTAAGGATGACCATTGAAAGTTATATCGACAGCGCTTTGTTTTTCTTTTTCCGGACGGTAGACGGCCGGGATAGTTTGTTTTACCGGCAATATGTTTATGACGTCACCTATGCGAAGCCCAAGGATTTTTATTTTCATATCCCTGCCGGGCTCTACAGGGTGTATGTCTGGGGAAATCTGCCTGTCGATCACTATACGGCACGGCCGCCTTATGCCCCGGAGGATATCTTTATCGATTATTCCCGGGGTGAGGAGCCTCCGGGCTTATATCTGGGTGCGTCGACCCTCGATGTGGGAGTGGATACGCTCAATTTTTCCGGTCTGATGATTATGACCTCCTCGGTCAGCCTCGACATCGGAAAGATTCCCGAAGGGGTGAAGCAAATCCGGGCGAGCTTGTCGAATAATGTTGCGGGGGTGTATGTCAACGGAGAGTACAGCAAGAAAAGGACCGACCCGCCTTTGGCCAAAACCTTGAGCAATCTTAGTGCGGATAGTTCGTATCGGATGCATTTTTTTTGTTTTCCCGGGGTCTGGGACACCTCGATCGAGAAGAGCGTGCTGAGTGTAGTTTGCTATGATGAGTCGGGTTGGATATTATACAGCGGTTCGTCCGCCCCTTTCGAGGCGCGGCCGGGAATGAATTATAACATTGGATGCAGTTTCGGAAAGTCAGCTCCGGCTTCCTGCAAGATCTTCGGACCGAAGAATACGGTTTATTTAGAAAAAAGGGGGTTATGAGATATGTTTGGCTGTTGTTCGGATGGATGGTTTGGACAGGGTGTTCGCAAAAAAACATCGAGATGCCTGAGGAAGGCCGGTTCAGCCTGCAACTGGCGACGGCAGAGGCCAGCCGCTTCGAGGATTACATTCATTCGCTGAATGTCTATGCTTTCCGGAAGACTGCGGAGGAAACCTTTGTTTATGCTGCTACACTGGCTGAATTGGAGGCGGCGGATATCGCTGCTTTGGCCGATGGATCGGAGCTGGGAAATTCCAAGATATTGCCGATTGATCTGGCAGTCGGTACTTATGCCGTTTATGCCGTAGGAAATGCTGCCGGCTTTCTCCGGGGCAGTCTGACGGAGGACCTCACGAGGCCGGAGGACTTGTTTATTTACGGCCCGGAGAATGGGGAGGACAGTATCTATTTTTTAGGACATACGGTGGCACAGATGGTGACCGAATTTATGTCGCCCGTGTCCATCGAGTTGAATAGGGCAGTCAGTAAACTCGTATTGGTTTTGTATGGAGTGCCCGGACAGGTGAAAACGGTGGATATGACGCTGGGGAATCTGGCTCAAGGGATAAATCTGGCGGGAGGGCTGACGCCGGAAAGCAAGACGATCACCCGAAGTTATCCGGTAAAACCGTTGAATGGGGCGGAGAAAGATACTCTTTCGGGAGCGGTTGTCACCTTGCCTTCCCTGGGGAAGGGGGCGACGATGCGGTTAAGCTTTTATGCAGAGGACGGGGAGGAGGTAAGCAAGGAGATGCCGCTGCAGACCTTGCTGCCGGATAAGTATGTGAGGGTTTCGGGGCATATCGATGATAAACCGGGGGCTTTATTGAGTTTTGAGGTGAAGTTTCGGTTGATCATGTACGATTATTGGCTGGACAGGGATTTGCCGGATTTTGTTTTAGAAAGTAAGGAATGATGAAATATTTGCCGATAGTGTTGAGTATATGGTTTCTGACGTCGGGTTGCCTGAAAGAAAAGCCTGAAGGGGAGAATTGTAGCCGTCGGGTTTCCTTCGTCATGAAGGATGTGCCTTATGTGTATTCCGGAGAGGAAGCTGTGGGGTACCGGCCTTATTATACCTTCGTAGAACAACTGGATTTGTATGTTGTGGCGGGACGGAAGCCGGTAAAGGCGGGAGAATACGGTTTTGATTTTTGCCGGGAACATCCCGTGATTACGGAACGTTTGGACCTCGATGCTTCGGAAGTTTTATTTGCAGCTAATGTATTCGATTCCAAAATGTTGCATTGGGATGACAGAGAAGGTGAGCTGCACGCCTATTTTTCGATTATAGACCATGAGGAGCCTCCGATGATACTGGCTGCTTCGGCGAAGGCCGGCGGAAAACGGGATAGTGTGGGGGTAGAATTGCGGCTGCTCGTTTCCCGTCTGGAGATCAAGCTGGTGAATCCTCCGGAGTGGGTAAGGGGGCTGGAGGTGACGGTCGACCGGATTTCGGAAACGGTTGCCGTGGATTATAGCTTAGGGGAGGCTACTTATATCAGGAAACAGTTGTTGTTCGATCGGCAGGGAACCGACGCTTATTTATATGGGGTGAATACTTTTCCCTCTTATCAGGACAATCCTGCGATAGTGAAGATCGATCTGCTCGGCGCTGAACCGGTGGCACCTATTTTGGTGGACGACGACCGTATGCATTTATGGCCGGGAATCATCACCCGGCTGGATCTGATTTTCGACGATAGGGGAAAAGTGGCGGTGGAAATTGAAGTAGAAGGAAAATGGGAGATTGTGGATGGAGGAAGTATAATTATATAATGGAATGAGTATGGATAAATTTTGTGAATTGATTAAAGGCAAAAAGCCTGTGTTTGTCATTTTTTTCGCCACCTGGTGTCCTCATTGTCAGAGGATGATGCCGATTGTCAGTAAGTTGAAAGATCGCAAAGAACTGATATTTCTGGCTTATGATATCGATGATCCGGAAAATAAGCGATTGATCGATT
>CAJKZL010000249.1 GCA_905204385.1 uncultured Odoribacter sp.
ATCAAAAGCTCCCCGATTCATAGCCGTACGGATATTTCCCATATCACCATAAGCCGATACCATGATGCACTTCATAGCCGGATGACGCAATTCATTAATCCGGGTAAGTAACGTCAACCCGTCCATTTCCGGCATATTGATATCACTCAGGATAATATCAAAATCAGGTTGATCCAGTAACAATTTCAAAGCCTCCAGTCCATTATGCGCAAAAGCAAATACATAATCTCCTTTTCGGACCCTACGCCTGAAATACTGACTCAACAACACTTCTAAATCTGTTTCATCATCGACACTTAATATCTTTACCATAATTTCCCTATTTTATTCTATCCTCCGATAGATCACCTTCTAATTCCCCTGTCAACCAATTCTCACAACAAAGCGGGTTCCTTCTCCTGCCTCCGATTCCAGTTCGATTCTCCCCTGATGCACTTCCTCCACTATCGAGCGTACAATCGACAAGCCTAATCCGGTACCTTCTCCCACAGGCTTCGTTGTAAAAAAAGCCATAAACACTTTCTGCTTCACTTCTTCCGTCATACCGATACCGTTGTCAGCTATGCTCAAAACAATGCCTTTTCCCTCAGCTTTCAGAGATATGCCGATTTCCGGTCGATATTCCTCCCCTTTCAATTTCTTTTTTGCCTTAACCGCATAACAAGCATTATTTACCAAATTAACTATTACCCTGCTAAAATCTTGAGGGACAAGCTTCAGCAAGGGTATTTCTTCGCTATACTCTTCCCGGATGGCAATGTTAAAATCACGGTCGCCAGCGCGTATTGCATGATAAGCCAGCCATACATATTCTTTTACCAGCTTCCTCACATCGGTTTCCACAAACTCGTTCTCCTTGCCCCTGGAATACAGCAGAATACCCCGAACAATCGAAATCGCCCTATCTCCATGTTCTTCTATTTTTTTCAGATTTTCATTCAGTGTGTTCCGGATTTCTTCGATTTCTTCCTTGCCTTCCGGAGATAAAACCAGTTCTTCCTGCCCAAGCACCTCTTCCAAATCCACCAATAGCCGACAAGACATCTTACTGAAATTGATGACAAAATTCAAGGGGTTCTGTATTTCATGCGCAATTCCCGCACTCAACATTCCCAACGATGCCAGTTTTTCCATAGAGCGTATCTGGCTTTTCAAACGTTCTTCTTCCGATTGCCCCAATCCTTCCTTTCTATCAATGATCTGAATCAATTAAAAAATTACAAAACTGAGATTTCAATCCATACCGTAGTCCCCACTCCTTGCTCGGAATGGATACCGATTTTTCCTCCATGATTTAAAACAACTTCCCGGCTCAAATACAACCCCACACCGGTAGCTTCAGTGGTAGTCCGCGTAGTAAAAAAAGGATCGAATACCTTATCCAACACCTGCGACTCAATGCCCACCCCATTGTCGTGAACAGTAATTTTTACGGATTTTTCAGCATTCTCCAAACCTACCACCAACCGAGGCCGGAATTTCACTCTCTCCCCCTTTTTCAACAATGCCGAAAGACTGTTATTCAATATGCTTATCAAAACTTTCCCAAACTGTTCCCGATCCATCTCTGCCATCCTTTCTTCAGGAATATTCCTGAGTTCCACTTCAATTTTTTTTTCTTCCAGCTCTTTCTTCCAGTATTCTTGAAAGATTTTGAGATTCTCCCGGCAGAATTCACCTATTTCCACGGGTTTTAACACACATTTTTTTTCTTTTAAGATCTCTTCCATTGCTTTTAAAACTCTGGCAGTGCTCTCTCCATGCAGAATAATTTTCTCCAGATTTGCTTTCAGCAATTCCATCATCTCATTCAACTCTATCCTTATATCCGAAGGAATTTTTTCTCCTTCTTCCGCCATAATGCGGCTTGCTTCTCCTGTAAGATTAACCGACAACAAGGCAAAATTTCCGATATAATTCAACGGATTGAGGATTCGGTCTACCAATCCCTGCGTTAATTTTCCTATTGTCGCCATTTTCTCCTGCCGGATCAGTTCGTTTTGAGTTTGCTGCAACCGGCTTAAAGTCTGCTCCAGATGAAATGATTTTTCTTTAATCTCATCCCTCTGACGGCGGACTTCTATAGTCCTCGACTCGATTTCTTTTTCCAGGCGTAGCTTATCACGTAGCAACCGACCGGTTCTCCAGCGTACCGCCAGCAACACCATAAATACCAGTGACAATACATAAAAGGAAACGGCAGGCCAGCGTAAATAATAGGGAGCAGGCACTTCAAAACCAATTTCAGGTGAATACCCGATCCGTCCGAATATGTCCCGTACACGAACCTGAAATACATAGCTTCCATAAGGCAAACGTTTATATTCCTCGCTTCTGTTTTCCTGCCAATCTCCCCAATCCCGATCGACCCCTCTCAGACGGCAACTGAACTTCAATTGTCCAACGAGATCTACAGCATCAGTAGCAAAGCGAAAAGCTACATTTCGCGGTTTATCCGGTGAATGCTTAAACTCCCGGATATAAACTTCAGGCAAATGCCGGTAGCATACATCCGACATTTCCAAATCGGCCCGGATAAGGCCGAAGCTTCCCCCTAACCATACAACACCGTTTTGTTCCGGATAAATCACCCGTATGGCATAATCCTCAAGCGCTTTCAAACGAACGGAATATTTCTTAAAAACGCTTCCTTGCTCCATCACCCGAACCATCTTACCGTCCCCCCGCGTCAACCAGATTTTTCCTTCCTTATCTTCAACGCAAAGTCCCGGCCACCAATCGCTTTCTAAAGTATCTTTGCAAAAAGCAAACTTCACTACACTATCTTTTCCCATTTCCCGGTAAAACCCATCTTCAGCAGTGATCAGCAATTCCCCTTGCAACAAATAAATCCGATTTCCCCCATCATTCTTCAATCCATGTAACGCCCGGATGAATTTTCCCGAATCTGTGTGTATAATTTTTCCAATATCACCGGAAATAGTTGCCACCCAAACAATCCCTTTCTTATCTGTGACAATTTGATTTACCTGTCCCAACTCCAAACATTCTTTCCGGATTAACCGTCCTTCCTTCCACTCGTTGCTATAGAGAGCATTTTGTTCCCCTGTATAAATTTCATCTCCTATTCCCACACACATCGTAAAATAATGGCTGACACTCCGGGCAGTCCCCTCTTCAATCCGGAAAACTCCGTGAGAAGTTGCCGCCCACAACCTCCCCTTATCATCCACCGACAGTTGCCAACAAGCCTGAGTAATTCCGGGAACAGGCCGAAACTTACCGGTTTCAGCATCCCAATAAAATACTCCCCGGTAGGTGCCGGTATAAAGTTTTCCGTTGTACCGTACTACAGATATTACCTCGCCCGTTAAACCTTCTTTCTCGGTAAATGTTCTGAACATAGAGCTATATAATAATCTTACAACCCCTTTTCCGGTTGCCAACCATACACTTCCCTTCTCGTCATCCGCCAAACCATTGATCACATTACTCATTAGTCCTTTGTTTTCATCCTCCACACTTCTCAACTGTAAATCACCGGACAGCATGAACACACCGTAAGCAGCCGTCGCAATAATAATTTGTCCGTCAGGAGTTTTCAGTATATCATTGACAAGCACGTCTTCCGGCAGCCCCGGTAGAGTCAATTTAATTTCTTGGGTTCACGCCTTTACCCACAACCCGGACTCCGAAGCCACTAACCTCCGGCCATCCGGCAAATAGCACCCTGCAAAGTCTTTCTTTTCTTCTTCCTCCCGCCTCTCCCTTTGATAAACGGAATCTTGTTCGACCACCAGCAGCATTTCCGACGCAACGAAAATCACTTTATTTTTTTCTATACAGATTTTTTCCACTTCCCCTATTTTTCCCTGTGCAGGGGAATCAGGCCAATAAGCCCGGAATTCGGACTCTCCATTTCCATTTTCCTCCAGAACACCCGCAACATGCAATCCACCTGCATACACCCGGCCATCGGTTCCCACAGCCAAAGCTGTAATCCTCGAAATACCCGGAGTAGTGATTAAAAACCAGGAACAACCATCGTATTTCAATACCCCTTCCAGATTGGCAAAATAAACATTGCCTTTTCCATCGCACACCACATCCTGATTCCGGTCATGTGCCCGATAGATATCGGAAGTATATTGAATAAAAAATGGAGTACCCCCTTCATAGCCATTTCCTTTCACCTGACGGCATAACAACATCGAGAAGAAAATGCTCAAACCGATAGTCCAGAATCTCACTCTATACCTCCTTTTCGTCCATTCAAATAATATTGCCTTTCCTCCACAGTAAAATCACGCTTCAATCTGCTTTTTAGCTTTTCAGCCATCTCCTTCGGTGAAACAGAATGAATATACAAGACTCCATTCCTGCCACCGCAAGCAACCCGCTCTCCCACTTTCCCAACCGCATAAAGCCAGTCCTGATAAGCAGCCAACACAATAGGTTCCGGTTTGCCTGCCTGCAAATTCCATAAATTCAATCGGCCATCATAACTTACCGACAGTAAAGTAGACTCCTCCAACACTAAATCGGTGACCGCTGCGATATGTCCGGACAGGGTTCTCTGTATTCCTTTTTCCCTCAAAACTATCCGTCCACCCTCATATCCCACCGCTTCACGAAGAGTCCGGGCATCCCAGGCAACTGCGGTTACACTTAAATCCTCTTTCTGCGAGGTCCATCTCTCCGGCAGACTTTCACCGACCGTTTCCATTCCCTTCGGCCCAGCCACCTTTCCATTCCTATACATAATAAAAGGCACTCCATCTTTTAAAATCAAATCACGGGCTCCCGTCTCACCGGAATCCCAAAGTTCGGCCTGCTCATAGTTTTTTCCCTTTAAAGTGAGCAAAACTCCGGACCAGGCTAGCACGAATATTTTTTCGTTTTCTTTATCCCAAGCCACTTTCCGAAAATCTAAATCCGGAGCTTTATAAAGTTCTTTCCCCTTCCATTTCCCGGAATGGTGTTCCCAAAATACCACTTCTCCCTCTTCACTCACGCTTATCCAATTCATTTCTCCTTTCTTCCCCACTCCTGCAACCGAACGGATAGCACCTCTATGTTTATAACACTCGGTTGCGCTTTCACTCACCAAAGTCAAAGCATTCAATACGGCCGGTTGATAACAATCTCCTCCATTATCCGAAGTATATTTCCAGGCATAATAACCCAGTAGTTCCGCTATTTCTTTATTTCCTTCCTGGTATTGTCCGATAGCAAATGCCCCTAAAGATCGTCCCAGTGCCAGTCCGGCAAGTGTATCCGCCCGTGCTTGAGCCCGGATCGCTTCTTCCCGTCGTTGGTCGGCGATCTTCTTCTGTTCTTCCGCCCGGTGAAAGGCTGCCAAGGCTTGTGCTCTGGATGCTAAAGCTCCGGCAGCCTCTTTTTCAGCCAATTGCTGCATTTTTTCGGCGTATCGCTTTTGTCTCACTGCTTCCTGCCAACGTTGATCTGAGATTTCTTTCTGCTGATAGGCCATCTCTTCCATTTGCTCGC
>CAJKZL010000250.1 GCA_905204385.1 uncultured Odoribacter sp.
GGATATGAAAGGCAAATTTCAGATTCAGATTACCGATCCGAAGTCTGTATTGGTACTTTCTTATGTCGGATATGTCACACAGGAAATTACGGTAGGAAATCAGACCTTGATAAAAGTTCAGTTACAGGAAGAAGAAAAAAATCTGGATGAGGTAGTGGTGGTTGCTTACGGTACGAAAACCAAGGCAACGGTAACGGGAGCGCTTTCGACTATGGATACTAAAGAATTGCTGCGTTCGCCGGCAGTAAATATTACTCAGGCCTTGGCAGGCGCTTTGCCGGGGGTAGCTACCGTACAATCCAGTGGCCAGCCGGGCCGGGATGCTGCCCGCATTTATGTGCGGGGTAATGGCTCCCTCAATAACAGTGCTGCAACGCCTTTGGTTTTGGTGGACGGTGTGGAACGTAGTTTTTCCGATCTGGATCCCAACGAAATCGAAACTGTTTCCGTGCTCAAAGATGCTTCTTCGACAGCGGTATTTGGGGTGAGAGGAGCAAATGGTGTTATTCTGGTCACAACACGAAGAGGAACAAGCGGTAAACCGCAAATTTCTGTTTCGACGAATATCGGTTTGCAACAGCCCATTTCCTTGGTCGATAAAGCCAATAGTTATGACTATGCCCGCATGTGGAATATCCGGGCTTTGAACGATGGAAGCAATTCTACCTTTACGCCCGAACAGATAGAGGCTTTCAGAACTCATTCCGATCCTTTGATGTATCCGGATATCGACTGGCAGGATTATTTGTTCCATAAACTCTTCGTGCAGAATAAAAACAATATCAACATTTCCGGTGGCAGCGACAAGGTAAAGTATTTCGTCAATTTCGGTTACATATACCAAAATGGTCTTTTGAAACAATTCGATGAACTGGGGTATGACAATAATTATCGGTATGACCGTTATAATTACCGGGCCAACCTGGACATCGCCCTGAGCAAAACGACAACGATGAAGTTGAATATCGGCGGAAATGTCGGAAAAGTGAAAGAGCCTATCGCTGTCGAGGATGTAGGTTATGTATGGAATGTGGCTACCGTATGGTCGGTGCCTTTTGCCGGGCCGGGTATTGTGGACGGAGTGCGTACCTTGTGTCCGCAAAGCCTCTTTCCTACCGGAGATAAAATCCGGGACGGGTTGTTTGCCTTCTATGGATACGGATACAAGCAGAATTATGAGACCAAGCTGAATGTGGATGTAGATATTACACAGAAGTTGGATAAACTGACTGAAGGCTTGACGATAGGAATGAAAGGAGCGTATGATTCCAATTTTACCCTGTCGAAACGCAGGGAAGCTTCCATTTGGTCGAATGCGCGTGAATACCAGACTGTTTATTACCGTTCTATGTTGGTCGATCCTTCCTTATCCCATACCGATCCTCATTTCGACAAAACTATTGTGTTTGTTCCCGAGGGAAACGATACTCCGTTGAAGTATAGCGAGGGACATGCTTATGGACGCAATTGGTATTTGGAAGGACGTGTGAATTACGACCGAACCTTTGCTTCCGACCATAAGGTCACGGCGCTCGTATTGTATAATCAGTCCCGCAATTATTATCCGGAGAATTATCCTTGGTTGCCTAAAGGATATGTGGGATTGGTGGGACGCGCTACTTATGGGTATCGAAACAAATATCTTTTTGATTTCAGTATAGGGTATAACGGTTCCGAGAATTTTGCTCCGGGGAAAAATCGTTTTGGAGTATTTCCGTCCGTCTCGGGAGCATGGGTGGCTTCTGCCGAAAACTTTATGCAGAAGCAAAAAATTGTAGATTATCTGAAGTTCAGGGTTTCCTGGGGACGTGTGGGTAGCGATGTAGGGAATAAACAACGGTTTATGTACATGACCGATATTTGGAATGACGACAATGGAAGCTATAATTTCGGCGTAAACAATCCCAATAGTCAGCCGGGTGCAACCTTGAGTACTTCCGGTAATCCGGATGTCACCTGGGAAACTGCCGATAAGCAAAATTATGGTGTCGACGTAAATTTTCTCGACAACCGTTTGTCGGTCAGTGGAGATTATTTCTTCGAAAAACGGACGGGCATCCTTATCACCCCCAATTCGGTTCCCAATATAATAGCGACCTCTTTGCCGAATATGAATCTGGGAAAAGTAAACAACAAAGGTTTCGAGTTGGTTGTCGGATGGAAGGAAGATGTGAATAATAATTTTCGCTATAATGTGAATTTCAACGTTTCGCATGCCAAAAATAAAATCATCTTTATGGACGAAGTACAAAATCAGTATGATTATATGAACCGCACCGGAGGCTCGACCGACCGTTATGGCGGAATGTATCAGTTCGAGCGTTTCTATCAATATGAGGATTTTAATATGGATGCTGGTGGAAATTATGTTTTGAAAACCGGACTGCCTCAACCCTATGTAACGGTGCAGCCGGGAGATGCCAAATATGCCGACCTGAACGGAGATGGTAAGGTGGATACCGACGATCAGATGGTTTCCGGCTATTCCACGCGTCCGGAATATATTTTTGGTTTTAT
Organism: uncultured Odoribacter sp.; assembly: GCA_905204385.1. Next base: position 2,518 of record CAJKZL010000250.1, read on the forward strand.
AGGCGGATTCGAATACAAAGGGCTTTCCTTCTCTATGCAGTGGACGGGAGCTACCCATGTAAATAAAATGATCGAGTCGGATTTCCGTACACCGTTTACGAATGCTGACCGGGGGTTGTTGCAATATTTTGTAGACGATAGCTGGACACCTGATAACCAGTATGGAGCTAAGATGCCCCGGCTCTCTAAAAATATGGAATCGTGGAACTGCGGGGCTTCTACTTTATGGCTTAAAAATGCGGCCTATCTGCGTTTGAAGACCATCGACCTGTCTTATACGCTGCGGAATAAGAGAGCGCTGACCGCCGTAGGGATCAAGTCGGTAAGCTTTACACTCAGTGCGTTCAACCTGTTAACTTTTTCCAGACTCAAACTTATCGATCCGGAGGCTATCACGGATAATGCCGGGCAGTATCCATTGACGAAAGTATATAATCTGGGTGTCGGTATCAATTTTTAACTAAGGAAAGACAGTAATCATGAAAAATATAATGCAACTATTTATTCTGATGGCGATCGTATACGGGATGTGTTCCTGCGATGAGATTTCCTTCGGAGATAAGTTTTTAGGCGATGCGCCTGAAAGGGAGGGAGCAACGCTGGATACTATGTTTTCCAGCCAGGTGAATGCCGATAAAGTACTGACCAGCGCCTATATTTCATTGCCTTATCCGTTGGTCAGCAGTGCCCGAATGGGAGGCGATGTATTGGAAAGTCTCACGGATCTGAACTATACCTTCCGGAATAATCAGTATTATACCGGTACGATGAACGCGTCGGCTAACGGTGGGAGCGGCGGTGCCAACTGGACCATTATCCGTTATGCCTGGCTTTACCTGGTAAATGTGGACCGGGGGCCCGATTTGTCGGATGCATTTAAAGAAGAAAGGAAAGCAGAAGCTAAAATGCTGATTGCTTTGGCTTATTCTGAAATGCTGAGGAACCTGGGAGGTGTGCCCTGGATCGATCATGCTGTGGAAGTGACAGAGACTATGAATTTTCCGCGGGCCACCTTTTCCGAAACAGTAGATCACATTGTCAGGTTATTGGATGAAGCCATTCCTTATCTGAAATGGAAGCAGGAAGAGGTTAATGACGGGAGAATGACAAAAGCCGGAGCTATGGCTTTAAAATTGAGAATTTTGCTGTTTGCCGCCAGTCCCACCTTTAATTCGGCTACGGCCTGGCACTCCGGAGCTGATCCGTATACCTGTTACGGTAATGAAAGCAAGGAACGCTGGGAGAAGGCTAAAAAGGCCGGCCAGGAATTTATGGAAGAACTGGATGTCAACGGATATTACGACTTGGTGCAACCCTCGGAAACGACTCATGAGGCGCGGCGCCTGGCATTTCGAAAGGGATATTACGAGAGGGGCACGGGAGAAACACTGATTTCCATCAGAAGAGGATATGGCGAAAGCGTGCATTCCACTTATTTCGGCAACCGTTATTATCTCGGGCCAACACTGAATTATGTAGATATGTTTCCCTGGGCCGATGGAACGGATTTTCCGGCAGATTTCAATTGGGGCAATCCTTCCAGACAACCTTTCTATGAACAGGACGGTACCCCGACGCGTGATCCCCGTTTGTATGAAACGGCTGCTGTTCCGGGCGAAAAGTATTTCAACGGCGTGATGGCGCCTGTATATTGGGGACATGATGCCTACCGGAAAGGAGTATGTACCGGTTTTATGATGATGAAATTTATTTTAACGGAGGCTTCCGATCGTGCCGATCGTGCTGTGCAATGGCCTTATCTGCGCTTACCGGAAGTATTGCTGAGTTATGCCGAAGCGATAAATGAATTTGACGGAAGCCCTAACAATACGGCTTACGAATGCGTCAACCGGGTACGTCGCCGGGTGGGTCTTTCGGAATTGCCGAAGAACCTGAGCAAAGAGCAATTCCGTGCTGCGGTGCTGAAGGAACGTGCTTTGGAGTTTGGACAGGAAGAGGTGAGATGGTATGACCTCGTGCGCTGGGGGATGACGGATGTCTTTAAAGAGAAGCTTTATTACCTCAATGCTTATGTAAAGGAAATGGAAGGATCTACCCCGACTGCATTTCGTTTTGAGAAGGCAGAACTGACGGATCGTTTCTGGCGTTCTTCCTGGGATACAAAGTGGTATCTGCTGCCCTTGCCTCAAAGTGAGATCAATAAGAATTATGGCTGGACACAGAATCCCGGTTGGTAATGATATTGTTTATTTGAAATAGCTCAAAAATGAAAAAAATATATTTGACAATGCTTGGAATGTGCCTGTTGTCGCTGACGGCTACGGCACAGAAATCAGATGCCGGGAAGATGCCTGACAGTACGGATGTGGTGAGTGTTGGATATGATCTTTACGGTTTGCGTCAATTCACCCCCCATTCGGTGGTGAAGGTCGGGGCGGAAGATTTAGAATCACCTGAAACCGATGTGGTAAAAGCGCTTTATAGCAAGCTCGCCGGCTTGAATATCACCCAGGGAGCCGGTCGGCCGGCCGATAATTATGATTCTATGAGCTTGCATGGGCATGCGCCTTTGGTTTTGGTGGATGGTTTTCCGCGCGATCTCAGTTCGGTTACGCTGACGGAAATCGAATCCATAATAGGGCTGAAAGATGCGGCGGCGATGGCGATGTACGGAGTGAGGGGGGCCAATGGAGTGGTCAACATCATCACCCGGCGCGGCGATGGTAAAGGTTTGAAAATTACGGCTTCCTATCAGTTTGGATGGAGCACTCAATTCCGGTCGCCGGAGTTTGCTGATGCCCATACCTACGCCGTTCAACTGAATAATGCCCTCGCCCTGGACGGTCTGGAGGAAAAGTATTCAGAGAAGGAAATAGAAGCTTTTCGGGCAGGAACCTATCCTTATGCCTATCCGATTGTGAATTTGTGTGTGGATATATATTAAAAAACGGGTACCAATCATCAGTTTGATTTAACCTTTTACGGTGGTAATGT
>CAJKZL010000251.1 GCA_905204385.1 uncultured Odoribacter sp.
CGTCTCCGTCATTCCCCTGTCATGCGGGCAAGGGGACGGAGGATAAGGGGAAGAAAGTGCTGGTGGCTGAGGACAATGATAGTAACTATGCCCTTGTGGAGCATATCCTGAAGGACTATGATCTTACGCGGGCATTGAACGGTGTAGACGCCGACGAGAAAGCGCGCAACGGAAAGTTCGACCTGGTGCTGATGGACATGAAAATGCCCGTCATGGGCGGACTGGAAGCCACCCGCAAGATCCGCGAATTTGACACCGAGATTCCGATTGTCGCACTCACGGCCAATGCTTTCGATTCCGACCGCGCCAGTGCCTTCGAAGCCGGCTGCAATGCTTTCCTGGCAAAACCCGTCAAGAAAAAACAATTGCTCGGGCTCTTTTCATAAAACGGTGAAAGGAGTTCCGGTTGCCGAGTACTGCTCTGCGGCGTCTTGCCCGTTATTCTCTGCAATTGGAAGAAGGGAGTACGTTCGGTTTTATCGTGGAGACATCGGAGAGCGCCGTGCTGCATCCGGCTTTAGGAAATCATTTTTACTGATTTTTCGGAAATGTCTTTTTTCATCTGCAGTTTCAACGATGAAAGTAACCGAATCACTCCATGGCTGAAGGGTGGCGAATGAAGAAATGTCACAGGAGATCGTACCGTAGTTAAAACTGACGTTCGTCCCATAGACCGGTATATGCGGGCGGTAATAGAACTGCAAGAGTAAAGTGTCCGGAGTCAGTCGGGCCGGATCGTATAGCATCTTCATCTCGACGGGTTTTGTTTTCCCATCGGCCGAATTTGTAACAGATAATCCGGTATTCAGGTCGAAATAACCGCGATAGCCGTTATCTATCGACAAAAGCGGGAGAATCGCGCAGTTATCCGGAACAGTGCCATAGTCCGTGGATTCTTCTATGCTGACGGGGCGTATGACATCGTATATTGAAAAAGGAAAGATATGGGCATTGTCGATATATGCCTCATGATCGGCGGTTGTTCTCCAATCATCCTCCATGTAGTTGATGGAAAAGTATCCCCTTTCAATGCCGCTAAGCCCACGGTCGTAAGAAACAGCCAGCCCGCCGACCGTCGTCTTCGTCCTTATCACAGCTTATAAAACCCGTTATACAGAAAAATAACCATAATACTCTCTTTATCTTCATAAAATTGCGTTTGGGGTTGTCCTGTTTTTGATCCCGGAAAAGATTGGTTCCGCTCACTGTAAAATTATAAAAAAACAAATCTCTGCATTCATTCCTTCCGGGAAATATCGGGTCGATTTCCTGGTCGGCTTCAAGCAAAAATGAGAGACTGGGATAGCTTAATGCAAGAAAGTTTTTTCTTGCGAGGTTGATTATTTGTACAGAGAAGGCGGCCGCTGAGTGCCGGCATCGCCGGTGGCGCTTTTGGCTTTATATCCGCTGATCCCATAGTATAGAATGTAGATTTCCCCGGCAACCACCAGCCACCAGGTCCAGCGCCAGTCTCCTTGCAGGGCATCGGCCAGAATTCCTTGCAGCAGAGGGATCACTCCGCCGCCAACCACTCCGATCATGAGCGCACCGGAAGCTTTGGCGGTATAGATGCCGAGTTTGTCGAGGGCAAGGGTGTAGATAGCCGGCCACATGACGGAATGACAAAGTCCGATGACGACCAGTATCCAGGGATTGGCGAAAAACATGGCTAACAGGAGAAGAAGGATGGAGCCGATGGAAGAGTAAACGAGTTGGTGTTGGGAGGATACTTTGGTGTAAACGGAACCGACGAAACGCCCGACGAGAATGCCCGCCCAGTAGAGTGCAGCCATTTTTGTGGCAGCTGTGGCGAATGTAGTATTCAGGCTGGTAGCATAGAGATTGATGTTGGCTCCTACAGCGACTTCCACGCCGACGTAGCAGAAAATGCCGATCACCCCTAACCGGAGTTGTGGAAAAGACCAAATGCTCTTGTGGGTGGGCTGGGTGGCCGAACGGCCGGTCATGTCGACGGCTGGCATGGGGGTTCGGACTGTGACGAGGGTGATTGCAGCGATAACGGCTATCAATGCGACAACCGGCCAGATAAATTCATGGGATTGTACATTATGAAGGGGAATGCCGTAAAAAATCACATAGCTCACCACCAGCGGACCGATAGCCATGCCGATGGAATTGGTGGTGCCTCCGATCATCTGCCGTTGCAGGGGTGTCGTTTTGCCTACGGGATTGACATCCAGGTACAGGCCGGTGACTACTTGCAGTATGGTTACCGCTATGCCGATAACAAAGGAACCCGATAGGAAAATAAAAAAGCCGGTGAAAATCCTGTTGCCCAGTATAACGATATAAGAGGGCGCATACATGTGCAATAAGACGGCTGCTTCATAAAGTCCCAGTCCGGCCATGAATATCAATAGGGAATAAACCGATGTTTTCCGGTAGCCCAGCCGGGCGACCCAACGGGTGGCGAACCCTTCCGAAAAGGGATAGGCCAGAAACCAACTGAAGTTCAGCAAAGTGACCAGAGCATTGGTCATATTCCCGTCGTGAGGTAACATGGCCGATTTTAAAGGTACTTGAAATTGCTGGTTGATGACGGTAAATAAACCCACAATGAAATAGAGAAACAACATGATAATAAAAGGAGCCATTACCGATGTCTTGCCTGTTGCTGAATCCATAACCCGTTTTTCCTGTTTTAACGGGAATAAACCCAAAAAGATCGGGAATAACTGCGTTTTGTCAGAAAAAACGGTTTATGCAGACCGTTTTTATCTCCGGATTTATTCAGCGATTTCTTTCTCAGTGACTTTTCCTCTTGCTACGAAGCTGCTTTTACCGGTTTCATACGTCCCCCCTGTATCCCGGTGGAGCAATGCTTATTCAATGGAAATATATTCAATGGGTTGTCGCCGGGTTTTATCCAAAGGGAACGACTGATAGGCTACCGTGTTGAAATCGATGTTTTTCAGGTCGATGCAGCGGATCGTCGAGTTATAAGCTGTCTTGTAGTATATTTTGCGATTAGTGAGATCGGTAGCTGAAGTCCATTGGGTTGCGCTGGGAATGTCGGGCGACTTGCCGATAGGATGTTCTATACCGATGGGAATATCGAAATTATTGAGGATATGAAAACATTGTAGGACGGTTTCCGGTCCGTTGGTCCGCAGGGGAGCAGTTGCCTTGTAGAAAGCTATCCGGACAAAGCGGGAAGGTGGGGTTACGTCTCCGGGCATGCCTAAAAAACCCGATCCTGCACCCAGAGCGGTTAAAGTAAGATCGCTTAAGCGATGAGGAGCTACACCTCCCGGGAAAAGGTCGATGTAATTGTTCAGGTTGGTCAAATGCCACTCGAATCCCGGAGAATTGGTGAGTACACCTACCGGATTATCGTAAAAATGAGGAATCCCGTTTACAATCTCCAGCACCGCTTGTTTGCCTGTAGCATCTCCGATGCGCCAATGTACGGACGAGGTGGAGCCTGGCCGGTCGATGCCGATGACGCGGATTGACGGAAGGGCCGCCTTGACTTCCTCCACGGAAGAGAAGCGGGCCAGCATCCAGGTCACCACTTGCAGGTCGTTTACGCTGCGTTGACTTTCTGCCGGATCGTAAGGTAAGTAACTCCCGTAGCGGGGAAAATAGAATAGGCCGGCCGAGAGTCCGGCTTCATTGAGACCCTCGACTATGAAATCTTTCTGTATGATGGCTAAGCCGGCCACTCCGTATTTTGCTTGAAAGGTTGCTCCGTTGAGCCCCGCAGGTGTGTAGGTTTTTATCTGCTGTCCCCGCGGAATAATCACATATTCACTGGGTAGATCGCTATCTCCCCATTCTATAGTCCTGGCCAGGACATATGCTCCGTCCTTGGCTTGCAGGGAAAGTCCCGTGCAGGCTTTAAGGTCGGTATCTATGCTCAAAAAGAGGAGAGACAGAATGATAGTAAGTAATTTCATGGCTGTGGGGTTAAAGTTTGGTAAAATCTGCAATGGTTGGATTGTGAATGGTCAGACCTCCGTCTGCTATGATCGTTTGCCCGGTGATATATCTGGCATCCTCCGAGGCCAGGAAAGCCACGATAGAAGCGATATCCTCCGGTTGCCCTACATAGGGGAGGGCATTATGGCGGACAAATATTTTACGGGTGGGTTCCGATAGGTTCGTTAATGCCGCCGGAGTAAGAACCAGCCCAGGAGCGACTGCATTGCAGCGGATGTTGTGTTTCCCCATTTGGGTCGCCGTGTAGCGGGTGAAATTGATGATTCCTGCTTTGGCAGCGCCGTAATAGGTACCTCTGCTATCCGCCGTGATGCCTCCGATAGAAGCGATATTCACGATGTTTCCTCCTTTTTGCCGGAGCATGGCGGGCAATGCTTGCTGTGTTAGGTAAATAGCACAACGCAATTTGATGTGAAAGGCCTGATCGAAATAGCCGATGTCCAGGTCTTTGATGTTCTTGTCTTTTTGCAGGTCGGTGCCTCCGACATTATTGACCAGGACGTCTATCCTTCCGTACTCTTCCAGTGTTATTTCGATCAGGGTATGGCAACTTTCGAGGTCATCGGCTGAGAAATAAACCGGAAGGACTTCGGCTTTTTCTTTTTTCAATTCAAACGCCAGTTGCGTGGCTTTTTCTTTGGCAAAATCAGCAATGACTACTTTCCCGCCTTCTGCAACGATACGCCGGGTGGTGGCTTCTCCAATGCCGGAAGCCGCTCCGGTAACGATCACAATTTTATCTTTCAATCTGTCCATTTTCACTTTGCCGGTTTCCTGTATAACGATCGGGAAGGAGAAGGGTTGACAAAATTCCTGGCATTTTTTTACGCAATCGGAAGGTGATGCTCCGGAAAACAATTATTTCCGTATCTTCGTTACAATTTTCAGGAGTTTGATGAAAGATCCCTGGTATGTATAGATATTGGCAAATACTTCGCAACTATAGATTCAGTCTGGCAGTTTGTCCCTTGCTGGTGCTGATCACCGTCTGGTGCGAGACGGTGCAGCCGATGTATATGGCCGATATCATCGATCAGGGAGTGATGGAGCGCAACCTGGGTCTGATCGTGGAGAAAGGGACGTATATGGTGTTGATAGCCCTGGTGGGTCTGGCTTTCAGTGTGGCAAACGTATGGGTGGCGTCGCGGACGTCCATCGGTTTCGGCACCGATCTGCGCAAGGCGCTGTTCCTGAAAATCCAGCAACTTTCCTTTTTCGATCTCGATCGTTTCGGCACTTCCTCATTGATTACGCGGCTGACCAACGATATTGCGCGCATGCAGCATGTGGTGCGGATGTCCATGCGGATGATGCTTCGTTCGCCGTTTATGTTGGTGATGGCTGTCTTTTTTGTGATCCGTATAAATGCACAGTTAGCCTTGGTGCTGGTGGCGGCCATACCTGCATTGGGCATTACCGTATTTGTGATCCTGAAAAAAGGATACCCGTATTTTCTCAGGATGCAGCTAAAAATCGACCGATTGACCGGTGTGGT
>CAJKZL010000252.1 GCA_905204385.1 uncultured Odoribacter sp.
CTCTGTCAGGACGATGTCGCGTCCGCCATTTTCCAAATGGCTCAACAAGCTATTGAGGTTAGCAATCGTGTTGTATAACTCCACCCACAGCCCATCGACATACGTTTTGGCATCCTTGTTGTTTTTATAATCGTAGCGCTCGGCACGTTTGGCATCCGTAGGAGCCGCTACCGCATCATAATTGTCATACCGTTGCGCCAGCTCTTCAATGTAACCGTAAGACAGATTTTTTCCGTAATTCTTCTTCAATGTCATGCGAGCATATACCCCGATGAGAGCACTCTTAAAACCGTTTTCCGAATTGAACAATTTCTCGGCTTCCACCTCTTCTTTCGGGGAAACATTCACCCAATCGGCACAAGCGGACAGCAATACCGCCAACGCCATTCCTATGATTATTATTGCTTTTTTCATCATAACCTCCCTTCTTTATTAATTAAACAACACCGATACGGAGAGATTGAAACTCCGGGCAAAGGGGTAATCCAAACCGCGTTCCTGTTTGACCGTGGAAATCCGTCCGATATCCTGCATGGAAGCATTCAGCGACAAACTGGCGATTTTACAGGCTTCGAGGAATTTGAATTGTTTGGGTTCGAAACGGTAGCCGATTCCGATGGAACTGAACACAAATTCGTTGTAACGCTGCAAAAAACGGGTGCTGGTCGGAGTCTCCTGGTTTTCCAAAGAAATTTTCTTGTATTTAGCATACCGGTTGGTGGGACTCCAACGGTCGGTTCCACCTGCCCGTTTATCCACATTCATGGAAATATCCGAGTTTTCGATTTTATCCAACAAGGTCTGATTGAAACGATCGGCTCCCATCTGGAAGGAAAATGCCATATTGACGGACAAATTTTTCCACATAAACGATGTTGGTATCGTACCCCGTATCTTCGGCTCGGTATCTCCTACGGGAATTTTGTCGGCGGCATCCCATTCGAAGGTCTTCTCACCGTTCAGTTTCCGAAACAATTCTTTTCCCGTTGCCGGATCAATTCCCAAAGAAGGCACCAACTTCAGAATCGTCGTAGATTCTCCTTCTTCATAAACAGGAAGAATTTTGTCCTTTTTGTCCTGATTTTCACGATTCATTTCTTTCAATTCATTCGAAAGTTTTTTGATAACATTGTGATTATGGGTCAGGTTTACTCCCAACGACCATTGGATTTGGCGTTCATAATCGCTAATGACCAGACCATTTACCGTCACGTCGATACCTTCGTTTAGCACAGCACCCACATTTCGCGTAAAAATGGGGAATCCGGTAGAAGGTTGCACGTTCGTAGCCAATAACATTTGATCTGTGTAATTATGATAATTCGAAGCCGAAACATTCAAACGACTGTTCCAGAAGCCTAGCTCTACCGCAATAGATTTCGCTTTGGTTTTCGACCACCCCAAATCAGGATTTCCGATACCCATCAATTGTGCCCCCAGCACATCCGCTCCCGGATAGGGGAACATCAAATCTGCAAAGGAATAAGTCTCTTTCGCCTGGTAGGGTTGGTAGCTCTGAGAGCCGGTGATACCCATATTGGCAGATACGGTCAGGTTGGAAACGACGCTTCCCGCAAACCATTTTTCGCGATGAGCGTTCCAACGAAGTCCCACGGACCAGAAAGGCGCCATGCCGGTATTCCCGCCGAATTGGGAGGAAAGATCACCCCGGATGTTGAAATCCACGGAATATTTTTGGTCATACATATAGTTCAAGCTTCCCAATACACCGACGGAACGACTGGTCGTCTCATTTCCGTTTACGCGTTGATCCATCTCAAAAGCGAAAAGGAAATCGTTCATGTTGTCGTTCGGAAAACCTTTGGCAGAGAGATTGATGCCGTCACTGACCGAAGATTCCACATTCCAGCGTGCCATGGCGAACAATCCATGTTTACCGCTGACCCAATTGTAGTTGACGGAGGCATTGGCATTCCAGCCGACAGATTCGCCGGTACTTTTCGCGTAAGAACCTCGTTCGACCAAATCTTCCACTGAAGCAAAATCCGTATGGTTCGCCGATTTGAATTGTTCCATGCGCGCCGTTCCTTTCGTGAAAGACACCTGTCCGTTTACCCGCAGATTATCCATAATGGCATATTCTACGGAAAAATTGTCGACAACACTGAAATTTTTTGACAAATCCTTGTACGGGAATTGAGTATTATACAGCGGATTAGTAATGGTTTTCTGTTGACTTCCCGCTCCCATCGGTTTAATTTCAATGATGTTTTGGTATCTACCGTTTTCATCCTTCATTCGATAGTAAGGATTCAGTTTCGTATATTGGGAAAACGATCCATACGGCGAATTGTGGGATACGGTATTCGTCATACTCAAGGAATTAGCGATATTCCATTTTTTACGCCGATACTGCAAAGTTAGGGTCAATCCCATATTATTACGGTCGGAACCTTTCATGACTCCGAATTCGTCGCCATAATTCAAAGCAAGGCTATAACGAATAGCTTCGTCCCCGCCTTCCATGCTAAGGGTATGACGATGAGTAACAGCCGTACGCACCGGTTCTGAAAGCCAGTAAGTATTCACTCCCCGTAATATTTCGGCTTTGTATTTGTTATAGTAGTTGAGCATGTTGGGGGTATTGAATAACCCTGCCCGGCGCTCATATTCCAATTTTTCGGAAGCGTTCATCAGGTTGTAATCGGAAAGATCGGGTACTGAAATACCGACATTACCGCTATAACTCAATGTAAGGGCTCCGGGATTCGGTTTCTTGGTCTCGAAGATCAATACCCCGTTCGACGCTTTCGAACCGTACATGGCGGTTCCTGCAGCATCTTTCAAGATGGTGATGGATTCCACCCGTTCCGGATCCAGATCGACGATGCGCTGCAAGGAAGTCTCGAAACCGTCCAAAATGAATAACGGCATATTGGGACGGTTGGAATAGTCACCCATCATCATCTGGAAGTTAGCAACACCCTCGCTGACAGTTCCCAATTGCACGTCGCCCCGCAAACGGAATTCCGGCAAAGCATTCGGATCGGAACCGCGTTGATTGTTTTCAACGATTCTGAAACTAGGGTCGAATATGGACAATGCCTGTAAGAGATTGTTCGGATTCAGCCGTTTGAGGTCTTCGCCTTTTACTGTGACATAGCGCCCGGTAAAGCCTGAAGCCTTCCTCGGTGTCATACCCGTTACTACTACACCTTCTAATTCAGCAGCTACAGGAGTCATTTTCACTTTCACATCCTCCATGTTGCCGGATTCCGGCAATTTCACTTCTTCGGTCTGATATCCGACATAACTGAAGACCAATGCCGTCGCACTGCCCTGCATAAGCTCGACATGGAATCTCCCGTCGATATCCACCACCACTCCGACCCCCCGCTGTTCTTTCAGAACAACACTCGCCCCGATCAGCGGCTCTCCATTTTTAATATCGACCACCGTACCACTTATTTTTTGTACCCCAAGGGAGGGTATCGATGTTTTCTGACGCAATACTACCGTGTGGTTCAACTGATACTCCACCTCTACCGAATACCCCGCCAATACCTGAGCAACGACATCGCGCAATTCCCGTTCTTTTATATCAAGGGTCATTTTTTTCTGAAAGTCAAAAGCCGAATGGTTGTAAAAGAAACGGACGTCCGCCGCTTTACTGATTTTGTTCAGTATCTCTTCAACCGTCTCATCGACTGCCTGTAGTGAAATTTTCTTTTTCTGGTACTCATCCTCCACAGCAGCCTTCGATCCTCCCGAAAAAACCAGCATAAACAAGGCAAACACAAGAAACCGGTATCCCGACATCCCTTGTAATAGTCTTTTTTTCTGCATAATAAAAATATTTAAGTTAGTAGACACACATCGACCTGTACACAGGCTTATTTCTGCATTTCAGTCAATTCTTTTCTGTAATTCTTATTTTTGTTATATTTCTTGAAATACTCCTTACTGAGTCGGGCAATCAAGTCGAAATCTTCCTGTTGGGAAGTAAGTGCATTGTAGAGCAGGATATACAAAGCGGCATCCCGGACATTTCCGTCATAGAAAGCGACCAGTCCGTCGTATGATTTTTGCAAATCTTTCACATAATGCCATTCTCGCCCGGCCCGTCTAGTCTCGAGTTTGTCGGCATATTCCTTATAGTCGAGCAGCCAGCTCATATAAGTGAAACTTTTCAACGCGGCTTTGGAATCTTTCACACAATATCCGTCCAGCACACTCCAATACCCGGCGCGTATACAATCATGGATATCTTATATCGCCACATCTGCTACGATATAGGGATATTTCACCAAGTTGGAGAGATACATTCCCTCCAATTCGGCGTAAATGTAGTCGTAAGCGAAAGGATCGACCTGCGAGCGTACTGCTCCGAGTAATTCCTGTTCTCTTTTCCAGTTAGCCTGCGTCTGCGCATAATACTCGTCGGCCGGAATTTGAGTAACTACGGCAGCGAGCGGATTCGTTTTATAACGTCCGGTAATCCGATGGTTACGCCCGTCACGAATAGCCTCATTGAGGACCAGCGCCGAAGGAGTACCGCTAAACTCCGCTGTCCGGTAATTTTTTCCATCATAATGGATATCAGCATGAATCTCGTCCCCCGGACACACCAACAGCCATACCCATAGGTTGATTTTGACCAGCGCTGGTTCTTTCAACTCCACCTCGAATTCCATCCGTTTGCCAGCAGCATAGGGAAATTGCATATTATTATCGGGATTATCGACAAATTCAAAATCGATTACCTTGCCGTTATAACCATCCACAGCAGCACTGATTTTTGTCATCTTCTGCGCTTGCAGCCCTACCGCCAGCAAACAGGCACACACGCATATAAATAGTCTTTTCATAACGATTTACTTTTTCTTTTTCAATAAAGATTTAACGGTATTGATCAACTGCTGCCCACGCAGATCGATGGCCTCCACTTTCCCTTCAGGATTGATCAGGACGGTATAGGGCACAGCACTAAGATTGTATTTGCGAGCCACCGGACCTTGCCATACCAAGAAGTCACACGCTTGCGGCCAGGTCATTCCTAAGTCCTTCACGGCCTTTTTCCAGTCGGCTTCTTTCTGATCGAGTGAAATTCCGACAATCTCGAAATTTTTTCCTTTACATTCTTTGTAAAGTTTTACCACATTCGGCATTTCACGACGGCAAGGCCCGCACCACGATGCCCAAAAGTCCAGTAATATATATTTGCCAGCATAATCTTTCAATTCAATTTCCTGACCGTTCATACCACGAATACTAAAAGCCGGAGCTTCACATCCCACTTTAAACTCTTTGTTGGCAATGACTTCATCCAACCCTTTGGTATAAGGATGATTATTTAACCGAGGATCCAATTGTGCGCGAAGCCTCTTCAGTTCATCCAACGATAGCTCGTTAGTCATTTCGAACAGGAGGATAAAAGGAGCAAAAGCCTGTTCTCTGTAGTATTTCACCATACCTTTCTCCATTTCCAGTT
>CAJKZL010000253.1 GCA_905204385.1 uncultured Odoribacter sp.
TCGGCGTCCAGTTTTTTTCTGAGTTCCAGTTCGTCCCGGATGTATTCGTTCAGGGAGAAATTGGTCGGTGCATAGAATGTACCTGCAGCGTTAACTTCTTCCTGTAGTCCGGCGATATCGATGGCCATCACCAGGGTATCGAACAGGGGATTGGACTTCAGGTAATCGTAGGTAGTCATATTTACATACGGGTTTGCTTTGCCCCCGTCTATAAGATAATCGTCGTTTGTACAGGAAAAGAGAAGGCCTGTGCAGAAGAGTAGAATGATATATTTCATAGCATTGTATTTTATGTATTAAATTTTTCCTTGCCACCAGGGCACTTGTACCAGTGACCGGTTCGCTGAAAACAAGCCGGTATGTACGGGCCAGTATTGTCCTTTTTTCTGGATTCGTTCGGAAGAGTACCAGGAACATCCTTTCCAATAGTCATTCCGTATCCGGTCGAAAGCGCTATGTCCTTCACCGACCAGTTCGCGTGCCCTTTCGTCGAATATGGCTTCCGGCAGTTCGCTGTCGCTACCGCTGAAATTACCGATTCCGGCGCGTTGTCTGATTTCATTCAACAGAGTACGGGCATTTCCCGTGCGTCCCAGCTTACAAAGTGCTTCGGCGCGCAGCAGGTAAACACCGCTTAACCGCATCAACAGCACATTGGAATTTGCAAAATAGGCTCCTTTGTTGTTAGGATCTTCCTGTTGCCCTGTAGCGTATTTTTTCAACATAGGAGGCAAAGTGGTGTGTTTGTTGCTGTTGCCGAAATTTTCAAAAAATAATTCCCGCCGGATATCCCTTTCCGAATATAACGCTTGCGATAGGCCCGCATCGGCTACCATCAGGTTGGCCTGCGGATTACCGTTCTAGTAGGTGTGTCTGTTGTTCTCAGACCACCAGGTACTGGCGGGTATGCTCCTACTGTAACTCATCCAGTAGGTTTCATTTTGGTCGATGGATACATTCAGTTCGAAGATGCCTTCGGGGCTTTTGCCTTCGAACATTTGGGTAACGGCATTGGCATCGGAATAGTCGACCAATGAGCGTCCGCCTTCGGCGATCACTGTAGCCAGACAGTCGTCTGCCGTTTGTACCAGCGCTGTATATTGTGCCGGATCGCTTTTGTAGCAATTAGCCAGCCACAGGCATACGTCGGCTTTCAGCGCCAGGGCGGCAGCTTTGTCCGCCCGCACGGCATATTGCTCGGAAGTGCTGCTGGTGTAATCCAGATTGACGATGGCGGCATCCAGGTGCTTCAGGCAATATTCCAGGATATCTTTTTGAGAATCTTGCGGCTTGCCGACGGTCGATCCACCGCTTAAAGCCTGATCCACGCTTTCGATCGATTCTTTCACCAGAGGAACGTCTCCGTAGATGCGGGTCAACCAAAAGTAAGTGTAGGCATACAGAAAATGGGCTTCGGCTTTGATTTGCATTTTTTCCTTATGACCGGTATCTTCATCTTTGTTGAAGTCGCTGTCGGCCAGGTCATCGATATGATTCAGCAAAGTATTGGCCGTAGTGATAACCTTATAAAAAGGAGTCCAGTCCACCCACCAATCGTACAGGTAGGAACCCACATAATTGCCGTCGTGGGCATAATTGGGAATCCAGTGGTTGTGGACTAAAACGGTCTGCGACGGCAAATCGCCGTAGAGATAAAAAGGGCGTTCCGTTAAGAGGGTTCTACGGAATAAACTATACGTCCCGGCTAATAACTGACGGGTTCCGTTTGCGGTTCCCCAAATCTGTTCGCCATTTGCTTTACTGAGCGGATCCAGATCCAGATATTTCTGACAACCGGTAACCACCAGGGTGCCCAGTATAACAAAAGTTGTTATTAATTTTTTCATTTTCATATTCTTACCGTTAGAATTGAACATTCAGACCAAATACAAACTTACGTGCCTGTGGATAGCCATCCCCGTAAGTATAGCCCCGGGAGTCTACTGCGGTGGCATCGACAACCGTTTTGGATTTTTGCCATTGCCATACATTATAGACTGTTCCATAGACATAAATGCGGTCGAAACCGATTTTTTTCATCCATTCCTGATTGAAATTATAGGAGAGGGTGATATCGCGTACTTTCCAGTAATTTCCGTGTTCCCAATACATCGAAGATTCCCGGTAAGCGTATCGTCCGGCTTCTCCGGGCACGCTCACCAGCAATGAAGGATAATAGCCTCCGCTGCCTTCTCCTGTCCAGATGGAATAATCGGATAAATCGAGGGATGCTTTGGTGTCCCAGGTTCCGCGGTCGTAGCGGTCGAGAATGCTTTTGGAGACATGATCGTAAATGTCGCGGCCAAA
Organism: uncultured Odoribacter sp.; assembly: GCA_905204385.1. The sequence continues at coordinate 2,308 of CAJKZL010000253.1, forward strand.
GACAAATTCACTGTTTACCCGAAGCCTCCATTGTTTATAGGAAACCTGCAAGTTGAGGAAACCCTGTACTTTCGGGTTGGAGTTTTTGTCGATGAGTTGAGTGTCTTCGTCGGCATTGTCGGAGACCAGATAGTTCCCGTTAATATCTTCCCACAAGGGATAGCCGGGTTTTGCGGTTCCCCAGATGCCTCCTTTGGTCGGGTCCAGTGGTAGCCCGGTAAACGGATTGACAGGCAGGTCGGATAGTTTGTCGATCGGACCGACATAGTTCAGACCGTAATAAACGGGTCCGGGCTTCCCGACTGTATAGCCATAAGAGTAGTCGCTATTGATGTAATCCCGGTCATCGTTCGGTAATTTGGTCACCATATTGTTGTTGTGGGTAATGGACGGTTGCAACTGAATCTGAAAGTCGTTGTCCCGGGGGAAAAGATAGGCGTCGAAAGAAAGTTCGAAACCATAATTCATGATTCCGGCCACATTCGATTGTACCTGGCTGAAGCCGGTGTAATCCGGAAAAGCGACCCCGAACAGTAAGGCATCTGTTTTCCGGTTATAAACGTCTAGGTTGACAAACAGGCGGCGGTTGAAAAATTCAAGTTCGGCGCCTAAGTTCCATTGTTTGCTTTCTTCCCACGAAAGGTTGTTGTCGGCCAGTTGACTGAAATCCGGTACGACGGCTGTAATGCCGTTATAGGTGCTATTGGCAACCTGTCCGGCATATCCTCCCAATCCATTGTAACCGAGGGTAGACATATTATAGCGCAGATAATTGTCGCTGAATTGTTTCCCGTTTTTCCCATAGCTGAATTTCAGTTTTCCGTAGTTAAACCAGTGGTTTATCCCGGCCAGGAAAGGCTCGTCGGTGAAAATCCAGCCGAAAGAAACGGCGGGGAAATTCGCCCATCGGTTGTTCTTACCGAAACGGGAGGAAGCATCCCGACGGAAGTTGAAATCGACCATATAGCGGTTCATGAAACGGTAGCCCAAACGCGCCCAGTAGGAAAGCATGGCGTTTTGGGAAATATCGGTATTTCCGTCGATATCGGCTTTGTTGTAACCGCTGATGGTGTGAATGATATCGCCGGATCCTCCGGTTGCTTTGAAATCGGAAGTTTCATTCTGGGTATAGTCGAAAGAAGTTCCGGCTAATATATTTACATTGTGATTTTTGGCTACGTCTCTCGTATAACTTAAATAAGTCTCGATAGAGGCTGTTTTGGTTTGTCCCCAATAGTAGCGGGCATAGTTGTTTTCTTCTGTGCGCACTGTAGAGGGTTGATGAAAATTGGTTTTGGTATGGTTATAGGTCAAACCGATCTGAGAATTCAAGGTGATGCCTTTCCAGATTTCGAGGTTGGCGTAATTGGAAAGCGAAACGTCCAGGATACGGTTTTTATTGTATAGGTCTTCCAATTGTCCTTGCAGGTAGTTCAACTGATCGTCTGTCATATAGAACAGGGAAGACCGCATCTTTGTCAAATCCATGGGGAAAGTATTGTGTCCGTTTGCATTGCCATTATCGTCGAGGCTACCTGTCCCCGTTTGCCGGTCGGTATAGGATAGACGGATGACCGTTTGATTGCGCAAACTCTTGAAGGGATGTTGGGAGAGATTCAATGTCATGCTGAATCGGTCCATTCCGTTGGCTATGACAATCCCTTTTTCCTTGTAATAACCCAGGGAGAGACGATAATTCAATTCCTCCGTTCCTCCGTCGAGGGCCAGGGAATAATCCTGGGTGATGCCGGTTTGGTAGAACATGCCCTGATAATCGATGTTATTGTTGAATGCCGGATTCAAACTATCCGATAACAGCATAGGCATACTGTTTTTCCAGGCATTGTAACTCCAGGATTCTTTCATCAGTCTCAATTTTTCAGCCCGTTCTGCCGATCCTACCAGGATGCCTTTCAATTTCGGACGCAGATTGACGCCCATAGTGGCTTTGGCAGTGACTTTCAGTTTACCGGCCCGGCCTGCTTTCGTCTTGATGATGATAACGCCGTTTGCTCCCCGTGATCCGTAAATGGCTGCTGCAGATGCATCTTTCAAAATGTCGATGGATTCGACATCGTCCGGATTCAGAGAGGCTAAAAAATCGCTGTTGGTCACATCGTAGCCTGCGAGACTCTGCAGATCGGTCGGGATTCCATCGAAGACATACAAAGGAACACTGAACTCGTAGGCTTGCAGACCGGCCACCTACCCCGAAAGCAACTCTGAGATACTGGCGGCTGGAATGTCGGCCAGCGCTTCTCCCCGGACACTGCTGACAGAACCGGTTACATTTCTTTTATGAATGGTTTGATAGCCTACAACCACCACTTCGTCCATTTCTTTGATGTCTTCTTCCAGAATCACATCGATGTTGGCAGAAGTTCCTACCTTGATCTCCTTGGTTTTCATTCCCACGGCTGAAAACAACAGAATCGGGTCGGAGAGATCGTTCAACATGATGGTATATTTCCCGTCGATATCGGTCGCCACGCCGATGGAAGTGCCTTTAATCAGGACGGTGACGCCGGGAATCACCTGGCCTTTGTTGTCCTTGACCCCTCCGGTGATCTTGCGCGCGTCTTGCTGGGCAACCGCTTTCAGTACAATGATGTCATTTTTGACACTGTAAGTCAGGCCCGTCCCTTTTAAACAGGCATTTAATGCAGTTTCCAGCTTTTGGGATTTTAAATCAACGTCTATTTTTCCTGTTTTGTTCAGATCGTCGGAACTGTACATGAATACAAATCCGGTTTGCTGTTCGAGTTCCCAAAGGATATCCTTGAGCGTCGCCCCTTTCAGGGAAAGGCTGACCTTACTTTGAGAAAACAGTGAAGCGTTGACATTCAAAATACTGATAAAACAAAATAATAGGGTGAGTTTTGATATAAACCACCATTTTTCTAACCTTCCCGAATCCTTCGGGATCAGTAAATTCCAGAATTTTTCCATAAATTTGTCTTTTAATTAACCAGTTTTTATTCTTTCCCCACGAAAGAATAAGCGACAGGAAATGTATCCGGCATTTCCTGTTTTTCTTTGAAGCGTTTCGTTAAATTTTAATTTGCATCTGATTCATTATTAAAACATTTATACTTATT
>CAJKZL010000254.1 GCA_905204385.1 uncultured Odoribacter sp.
CGGAGCCTCCCACTCCATAGAAGAAGATGCCAGTTGGCCGGCAGCCTGGGAATTTATGCGTACTCATCCGAAAAGATAAAATCGATGAAAAAATTTATTGTATCGATACTCTGTTTTTTGGGAGGCATCTTATGGGGACATGCCGAAGGTATTTCTTTTTTCAAGGGGACTTTTGAAGAAGCGGTACATAAGGCCATGCAGGAACGGAAAATGATTTTTATGGAGGTCTATACCCCTTGGTGTGGTCCCTGTTTGAATATGGAAGAACACATTTTTTCTTTGTATCAGGTGGGCGAATTTTATAATTCTCATTTTATAAACATTAAAGTAGATTGGGAGAGTCAGGAAGGTAAAAAATTGGCGCAACGTTTTCACGTTGCGTCATATCCTGCTTTTCTGTTTATCGAACCTGAAGACGGGACCGTTATCCACGAACATGGAGGCTACCAGAATGCAGAGGTATTCTTGCGGCTGGGGAAAGCTGCATTAAATAGCGAACTTTGTTCCTCGGGACTCCTTGCGGCTTACGAATCAGGCAACCGAACGAAAAAGCTTTTATTGAATTATGCCGGATACAAGGCAGAACGAAGAGACATGCCGGAGGCTCTGCGCTTGTTGCATGAAGCGGAAAAACAGTACCGTTTGTCTATAGAAGATAAAGAAGTAGCGGATTTTTTCTTTGAATACTTTACGGTAACTGAAATAACCCATCCTTTTTGCCGGTATTTTTTGAATCATCGCCAACAAATGTATAAACTATATGGCAAGGAAAAAGTTGACCGTAAGTTGTTCGATTTATATCGTTTTTCGCATGACAAAGAGGAGATTGAACAACTGGCAGATTTTGATGGGAAGGAATTTTTGTTGTCCTCTATAGATTTCAACCGGTGTATGGTTCAAAAAAAGTATAAGGAAGCGGACCGGATCATACAATCCATGATAGAAAACCCGGATATCGATCAGGAAGAACTGTATGAACTCCTGAAGTTTACCGCCCGGAGCGTCATGAAACGAGGCGGAGATAAAGAATGGAAAAAACAATGCCTTTCCTATTTACAGTATGTGGCCTATAATCAAAAAAATCGTCAGGACTCTGAAGCCCATTTTCTTTACGCCACCATGCTGGAGCAAGTGATCCGTGAAAATCCTGAACTCCATTCTTTCTTCCCCGAAAGCGTAGTTCAAGGACCGAAAACCGGTCGGAATCGCTATTCTTTAAGCAGCAGAACACTAGCCCCCAAGAAATAACAACCGAGGGGACGGTTCCTTTGATCGCTATACAAAAAATCAACCAAAGGAACCGTCCCCTTGGTTGACTATATTTAATCCGGCATGTAACGTAAAAAAGAACATGGGATTAACTCACAACGTAACAACGGGCTTGGGGAAACCTTGAGGACGAATGAGCAACCCCACGTTCAAGTCATATTAATATACGTGCTTCGAACGTGAGTGTTGCCGCATCCATCCCGCCCTCGGTTAAATTCCCCAATTTAGTTGAAACGGGACGTGCAATCAACACTTAATAATTCAAAAAAACGAATTTCTATTGTAAATTTATGTCATCTACTTAAATGAATTAATAAAACTACTTTATAAAATCAAATAATTTTAAAATTCTAGCATTCAATATACAATTTCAATACATCAATTCTGTGCAAAGAAAAATATTTTTCATTACATTCACAAATTTTGAAACCTTTTTTTGTTTACCAAGTTACGTTACTTGTTTTTTCGGACTACCGTTATAAAATAATAAAAATAAACTTCGGTGTATGCTGAGAAGAAAATGTTACTATATTTGCAGAAAAGCAAAAGTATTGCATTTTTTAGAATGATGTAAAGTTTATTCTTTTTCTATAGTAAAGTCGGCAAAACTTTTTAAGAAACAGAAAAGATAAATTATACGTCACATAGAAATATGTGGCCGAATAATTTGTCGCTGTTTCCGGGTTTGCCGACCCCTTCTATAGATGACAGATTATCGGTCACTTTTTATTTTTATGTGTGCAAACCTATGAAGAAAACCAAACCTCTTGTCGATGCAGCCCTAGTGATAGAACTTCTGCAGACAATGATCTGTGAAAAGAGCGATCCTATCTGGGCGGTCCCCTATTCTGCCGAGATGCAGGCTCACATTATAAAAGAGCTCCTCCAGCAATTTCCGATTTCCGAAAATTGATCTCTACCTCTGAAAAACAAGTATTTATTTTGTCGTTTTCGGCAGAAAATTCTTATATTTGCAATATGAAAAAAATTCAGAAAGACAACGTACTTTTAGTAGCGGACCGTTCCAAAGAGCGTAATTTTATTCTAAACTCCATGATTGCTTCTTTCCGTCTCGAAGGAATATTCATTCCTGAAAAACGGGTGGAAGTGATTTATGCCAAAGTAAATGAAAAGCTTAAAAAATAGCTTTCAATATCCTTTCCATGGGCCGATAATTTTTCTCACTGACTTGCTGCACGGCGATGATATAGTCGCGGTAATCGAGTCTTTCAAAATGAAATCCTTCATATCCTTGTTTCCGAAGCATTAAATTAGCCAGAATGCGGGCCGTTCTTCCGTTTCCTTCCCGGAAAGGATGGATAAACAGCAACTCTCCGTGTACGACCGAAATATCCCTGAGCAAAGCATTTTTTTCGGTATACGCCTGGGGCAAGCGACTTAAAATTTCTTGTTCGAACAAATCCATACTTTGCGGAACAAAAAGCGCTGCAGGAAAGAGAAATCCACCTTTGGACATATTTACCGTCCGGTACTTACCGGCAAAAGCATACAATTCTCCGAGGGCTAATCTATGGATATGGCAGATATACCCACAATCGAAACGAGTGGAAGGGGTGAGTTGTTCGGTGAGCATAATCTCGGCCATCAGAAAACCTTCGAATTCTGCTTCAGCAATCTCACCGGCTGCAGTCAGCCCTTTCAAATTGGGCAAACATTGACTTTCCTCTTCATTCGTAGTGTATCGACTCACGATGATAGACTTTGAGCGTAAATTTAAAAAAATATTCCGAGATAGCTAGATTCCGGTTACAAAATAAAAATCTCCTCCGCAGAAATCATCATACAAAAACTTTCGCAGAAAACTTTGTATCTCCGGTCTCTCCCTTTCCAGGTCTAACCTGGCAGCGCAATACAGGAAACCGCAACAAAATTTCTGCGAAAGCCGACAACTAAAAATCAGTCTGTTAATTCTTTTGCTTTCTAAAATACTTCATTTCCAATATAAATGCCAGCAATAACCCCAGTCCACCGAACAGCAGAATACATCCCGAAAACACCGTGCTTTCCATCTTCGTTACATAAACCTCTTTCGAAACATTAAAAGTGATCAAATAGCCTACCACGATGCCCAACCCCAATCCGATCAGCAAACATCCACCCCTCAAAGCCCAGTAAGAAAACGATTTTCCAAAAGTGAAATCGATCTTCCCTTCCACTGAGCCTAAATTTTTAATTTCGGTCAGCTTCTCGATCAAAGCCATTCTTTCCCGCCTACGGGCGAATAATTCGAACAAACCATAAATGGTAGCGGCAACAATCCCCACAATCGTCGGGGCAGTTAAAAAATCTAAATAGTTCATAAGGCAGTAATTTAAATGAATATTTCTTTCTTTTCGCCCCTTTGACGCATCCGTTTACACCCGGTTACACTTTTACAAAAAAAATTTGAAAAATTGTAACCCAAACACTATACTTGCGTCCAATGAGCGTCATGGATAAACAAGATCATATCTACATCGAAAAAATACTTAACGGTGAAACCGGGGTTTTCAGTCTTTTGGTCCAAAAATATAGCCAAAAGACCTTTCACCTGATCCAGAACATCGTTCATGACCGTCAGGATGCCGAGGAACTCACTCAGGACTGTTATCTGAAGGCATTCCATCATCTGTCCCGATTCAAGGGAGAATGCCGGTTTTCCACCTGGTTGTACCGGATCGCTTATACAACGGCCATTTCTGCCGTCCGGAAGAAAAGACGGGAGTATGTATTCGTCGACGAAGAAAGCATCGACCGGGTGCCGGACCAGGAGGTCGACCGGCAATTCGAGCGGGATATGCAATCCGAACAACTCGAAGCCTTGCAAAAAGCATTGAACCGGCTACCACCGGAAGAAAAAGCTATCCTATTGTTATTTTATTCCGAACAAAAATCCACTCAAGAGATAGCCACCATCACCGATCTCAGCCCGGCCAACGTAAAAATTAAATTATACCGGTTGCGCAAAAAATTATACGTGATGCTCGACCCCAAAGGAAAAAATTAATTATAATTGCACAGATTATGGAAAACGATAAAGAATACTCAGATCAGGCGCTTCGGCAACTCTTCGGCAATTTACCGGAAGAAAAGATTTCGCCTGTCCTGAACCAGGAAATTATGAACCGGGTATTCCGGGAAAAAACCTTCCTTCACAGACGCAATCAAATACTGATCTGGGGCTGTACCTCCCTGTTCAGCCTGGGCATTATCGGCCTGTGCATTTTCGTTATGCAACACTTCTCCATCGACCTGTTCCGATTCTTCAAGGGTGCCTTGCGCTTTCCGGAAATCCCGGAAACAAACTGGAGCTTTTATATCTTCATCGGCGGAGCGGCTTTATTGCTATTGTTTACCGACAATCTCATCCGCCGATGGTTGAACAAGCACAAATTTACCGATCGAACTTTTTGATCATGCACTCGATGCCTTTCCGTTTCAGTTGTTCTCCTGCGCGAACAGCAGCTTCGCGGGTCGTATAAACACCGGTACAATAGCGGACAATGCCCGGTTTCACCTGCTCTGTATACAGCACCGGGAAGTGAACCGCAAACCGGGGAATTTTTCGGAAGAGTCCCAATTGAAGGGTATAAAATGTCCCTTCTATCGAACTCAACGGCTTTAACCGGGTCTCGCCTGCCTTTCCATTTTCCTCTTGGTTTTCCTTTATTTCAGGGCGACGCAAAGAATCCGGCATCGGTCGATAATCCGTACGGATCACCCTAAATTCCGTCCGCCGGTTCAGTTGTAACGCCAATTTGCGTTGTTCTCCTTCCAGACTTCCGATCTTTTTTTCATCCAACACCTCTCCGGCTTTCAGAAAAGGATATATCGCAGCTTCCCTTTCGTCGATCAACCGGGGCTGCGATTCCCCATATCCCCGGGCTTGCAGGCGGTCGGGGCATACTCCCTTTCCGATAAGATAATCCACAACGGCCCGGGCCCTTTTCTCCGACAAAACCTGATTGGCCTCCTCTTCTCCCACCTGATCCGTATGTGCAGCCAACTCAATGGTGATGTTAGGGTTATCCTCTAATATCTGAAGCAAGCCTTCCAGACTTTCCCGGGCATCTTCCCTTAACTCCCATTGTGCCAGATCAAAATAAATTTCCTGGATCACATTCGGTTTTCCG
>CAJKZL010000255.1 GCA_905204385.1 uncultured Odoribacter sp.
AGCAAACGGAGAGATCCGCAACCTGGATGTCTCCACCGCTTCCGACTATACGGCTCCGGCCCGGTCCATCTACTGGGGAGCGCGTCAGATTATGCTCGAAGCAGGACGGCTTGAACCCGGCGACATCATCGAATACGAAATCAGCAAAAAAGGATTCACCTATGCCCTGCTGACCGCACAACAGGAAGAAGAACGCTTTATCCCTCCCATGCGCGGACAGTTTTACGACATCGTTCCTTTCTGGTGCAACCAGCCCACCTTGCGCAAAGTCTATCAGGTTTCCGTTCCCATGGAAAAAGACATGCAATTTCAGTTTTACCAGGGCGAATGTACCTCCTCCATGCGCTTCTGCGACAACCGTAAACTCTACTCTTTTTCAGCCGACGACATCGTTCCTTTTCCCAAGGAGCCCAATATGGTAGACCTGTACGATGCGGCGCCGAAACTCATGATGTCCACCACTCCCCGATGGGAAGAAAAGTCCCTTTGGTTCCACAAAACCAACGAAGACTACGGCAGTTTCGAAGCCTACGCCCCCGCACAGAAAAAAGTGGATGAACTCATCCGTGGCAAAAAAACCGAGATGGAAAAAATCGCCGTACTCACCCACTGGGTGGCCGACAACATCCGCTATGCAGGCATCACCATGGGCAAAGGCGAAGGCTTCACACTTCACAATACCCAAATGAACTATACCGACCGTTGCGGGGTATGCAAGGACATCGCCGGCACCCTCATCTCTTTTCTGAGGATGGCCGGATTCGAAGCTTATCCCGCCATGACCATGGCCGGCAGCCGCGTGGAATCCATTCCTGCCGATCATTTCAACCATTGCGTAGCCGTCGTCAAACTCAGCAACGGCACCTACATGCCCCTCGATCCCACCTGGGTGCCTTTCTGCCGTGAACTATGGAGCAGTGCCGAACAACAACAAAATTACCTGCCCGGAGTGCCCGAAGGTTCCGACCTGTGCGTCACTCCCGTATCGGCACCCGAGAATCACTATGTCCGCATCCGCGCCCACAACAAACTCGGTAAAAACGGAACGCTCACCGGTCAATTCACCATCACTGCCGAAGGACAGTCCGACCGCTCCGTCCGGAGAATATTCACCGGCGGATGGCAATCCGATTGGAAAAACTCCATGGAGTCCCAGTTGCTCGCCGTATCGCCCAAAGCCAGACTAATCAGCGTCGATTGGGGTAAAAATCCGAAGGACTACCAGGCTGCACCCATTAAAATCACTTTCCGCTACGAAATCCCCGATTATGCCATTCCAGGCAAAGATGTAATGCTGGTGAAACCGCTCACGATGAATAATCTCTACAACCAGATCAGAAGCTACCTTTACCTCAGGGACCTCGACGAAAGGCTATACGCCTTCAAAGATGCCTGTTCGCGCCTGGTGGAACTCGACGAAACCTTAGTGCTGCCCAAAGGCTATACCCTTTCCGGTAAACACGAAAAACAGGAAGAGAGTCCCGCAGCCGCTTTCGAAGGATACATCCGTCAGCAAGGTAACAAAATCGAGATTCATCAAAAACTGTCTCTCCGCAAAAGGGTTTACGAACCTTCCGACTGGCCGGGCGTAAAAGCGGCCATAAATGCCCATAAGACATTCGGAAATTACCTCATCATTAACCAATAATCTGCAAACCATGACTTTATTCAAAATTATCATACTGTCCTTATCGGTACTGCTGACGGTCCCGGGCTTCTCCGCCCCCTCCGAAGCGGAATACGTCAAACTCAGCGAAACCTGGAACCTGTTGCCCGACGGGAGTCAGGAATACCGCTGCTACAAGGAACTGACCCTTTTCACCCACACCGCCATGAACGGCACTTACGGTGAAACATTCATCGTATACAATCCCTTGTTTCAGGAATTGAAAATACACGATTCCTATACCCGCCAAAAAGACGGCACCCTCATACGCACGCCGGAGAATGCCTTTGTCGAAGTGTTGCCCCGGAATGCCGAAAAAGCACCCGCCTACAACCACCTCAAAGAAATGGTGATCGTACATACGGGACTGGAATTGGGAGCAACCCTCGTTCTCGACTATTCCATTCTTTCTAAACCCGGCTATCTTCCGGCCCTGGACGTTTGCCGCCAACTCAATCAATCCTCTCCGGTCAGGGAATACCAGCTTGCTTTCAACCTGCCCGCCGGGATCGTCGCCCATTACACCACCCTGGGAATCGAGCAGGAACCCGGTCAAATCACTTCGGCGGATATCCGGCATTATAAATGGATTTTCCGCAATCTGAAAGCTGCTTCCAGAGAGCCTCAGGTACAATTGCAAAACGGAGACGTTCCCGCCCTCCTGTTCCATACTTTTGCCAGTCCGCAGGAAACTGCTCGGACGCTCGGTCGCCAATTCGATTCCCCTTCGGCAGTGGCACAACTCGCTGAACGGCTGACGAAAAACGCTTCCGGCGAGAAAGAGAAACTACAGGCGATACACCAGTACATCCTCACCCAGGTGGACCATTGCCATTTATCCCTATCCGAATCCGGTTTCCGTCTGCGGCCTGCCGCTCAGGTGATCCAAACGGCCTACGGCACCGATATCGAAAAAATAAATCTGCTCAGCGCTCTTTTGAATGCTGCCGGCATTCCCGCTATCCCGGCAGCAGCCTGCTCTGTTGCTGCGGACCCTGCCGATTGCGGCTTGCAAACTATGGGGGAATTGCTCGTCGTGGCCGAAGCGGCAGGGAAAACCTACCGCCTGAATACCCGCTCTTTTCAGCCGGCTGCTGTCGGATGCAATTTTATCGTAAACCTGACCGATGGAAATGTCCTCCCCTGCAAGCAAGAGCCTGCGCATCTCCGCTACCAAGCCGACATCCAATGGAAAGAAGGAAAGAACGAAGCGAAGGTGAAAGCAACTTTCACCGACAATTACCTCTCCTATGCTCCCGATTTCGCTCAGGAACTTTTAGCTGTCCGCACCGACCGCACGGTGACCGGGGAAAACGAAACCACCACCGTCAGCGGCAACACCACTGCTCCGGTGTCCGCTCAACAGGATTACCTGATCCTCACTTTGCCGCAAACCCACAAAGGCATTCTCCAGGAACAAGGTTATCATCGGTTCAACAGCACACGCACGGTCAACCTCTTGCTTCCCAATGTCCTCACCGAGGAGTACGATTATACGCTCCGGCTGCCCGCCGACCTGACTTTATGTACCCCGGAAAAAGAAATCACACTGAACAATGCGGCAGGTTCACTCCATATTTCACTCCGGCAAGAGGGACAAGACGTACACATCCGCCGTACCCTCGATCTGCCGGAAAGCCTGATTACCCCGGACAACTATCCGGCCTTCCGGCAACTCATAACCGAATGGGCCGATCCCCAGGGACAGCAGCTATTGCTAAAAAAATCCCCTGAAAAATAAACCGGCGGAGAGTGGAAACGGCAAATGGTCCTCCACTCTCCGTATTTTTTTCCTTCCCCTGTGATTTTTATCTGTTTCCAGCGACTAATAATGCAAAAAAACAAAATGAACCCACAAGTCGTCGAACAGGAATTCAACGCCATGGTACAAGATTACCGGCACGTCATCTGGAAAGTATGTTACATCTACGCAAAAGATCCGGAACATTTGAACGATCTGTATCAGGAAACATTAGTCAACCTCTGGAAAGCGTTCCCGCGTTTTCGCCGGGAAAGTAAAACCTCCACCTGGATTTACAAGATCGCCCTGAACAGTTGCATCACCTACTTCCGCCGCTATGCCAGATCGCCACACACTATTCCCATCACCCGGGAGTGGGACTGTATCCTGGAAGACGAACAGTTGACCGAACAATTGCACGAAATCTACCGGCTCATCAACCGGCTGAATCCCTTCGAAAAAGCGTTGATATTGCTGTGGTTGGAAGAAAGAAGCTACGGCGAAATAGCGGAAATTACCGGCTTGACAGTAAGCAATGTCGCCACAAAGCTGAGCCGCATCAAAGAAAAACTGAAAAAAATGTCCGAACAATAAAAATCACAACTCCCATGGAAACCGAAGATTTAAAAAAACAATGGCAATTGCTTAACAAGCAATTGGAAAAAGCAGTCGGCTCAACATAGACCAGGTCCAAAAAATCATCACCCAACGCATTAATTCCATTTGGCAACGCTTCATCGTTCTTTCGTTTTTCTCCGTATTGGTGTGCAGCGTCGCCCTTTGCGTACTCATCCTCAATCATGGAGTGATCGCCCATCGCCTGCAGGGCACGCCTGGTGTGGCTGTACTCTATACCACCTTCAGCCTGGTCATTGTTTACGGCATCGTCGAACTCTTTTTTATGATCCGCAATAACCCCGCAGAAAAAAAACTTACCCAGGCCTACCGACAAATACTGCTTAGCCAGAAAAAAACCAAAATCGAAAGCCTCATTGGATTTCTGATGATTGTCGTTCTGATTCCGCTGATGGCTTACTGGCGCAACATTCACGCCCAATGGTTTTATATATATACCGGCCTCTGTCTGCTCATCAGTACCGGAATATGCATTTTCGTCTACTGGTATTTTATGAAAAACATGAAAATCATCCACATAAACCTCGATGATCTCCGGGATTTCGAAAAAGAAGAATAAGGAAGGCGGAAACTTTCGCCCTCCTCTTTTTAAACCTCCTTAAAATTTTTTAAAAACCCTCCGGTTTTGTATCTTTGAAATCGGAAACTAAACCGATTTTACGGAACTCCCGCCGGGAAATTCCGTAAAATCAATCATATAAATGAAACATTTCATGAATACAGCACCACAATACCGGCTGGGATTAGTACTCGGAGGAGGGGGAGCCCGGGGATTCGCCCATCTGGGAGTCGTCCAGGCCATGTACGATATGGGGTTAAAACCGGACATCATCTCCGGCACCAGTGCGGGATCCATCGTCGGCGCCATGATTGCCTCGGGTCATACACCGCAGCAATGCCTCGAATTTTTCACCGGCAAGAAAATCCTCAACTTCGCAAGGCCCACTATGTCCAAAAAGGGCATCATGACCATGGCAGGCATGGAAGAACATCTGGCAAAATTCCTGGGAACCGAAACGTTTGAAGAACTGGACACTCCCTTGGTCATCACCGCCAGCGATATCAACAATGCCATTCCGGTGCATTTCGAACACGGACAATTGCTCCCCTGCTTCATCGCTTCCTGCGCTTCTTTGATATACCAGTCTTTTTCTTTGCTTCCCGATAAACAAATATATGACATCACATCCAATTGACGGATAAAATCCATAACTGACGTTGATACAAGATACGTCTTATCTAGCGGCTGCTTTAAAACAACAACATCTTCCGGTAAATTTTTCGGTTCTTCTTCCTTCTCCGGCACAAGCAGATAGCGTCCCTCTTGTTCAATCGTAATTAACGTATA
>CAJKZL010000256.1 GCA_905204385.1 uncultured Odoribacter sp.
CCCCAGAAAAGATGTCGCCAGGCATGTTTTCCAGGCCTACCGGGATCAGGGTTTTATGGTTGGAGCCTATTTTTCCAAGCCTGACTGGCATTCGGAATATTATTGGTGGCCTCGTTATGCGACTCCAAACCGGAATGTCAATTATAAAATCGATAGGCATCCTCAGCGCTGGGCGGCATTTCAGGAGTTTACTTTCAACCAGATCCGGGAATTAATGACGAATTATGGAACTATCGATATCTAATGGCTGGATGGAGGATGGGTGTCACCAGCCAGCCGTCAGGACATTAAAATGGATAAAATTGCTGCTATGGCCCGACGGGCGCAACCGGGCCTGATTATGGTGGACCGGACTATACAGGGCAAATATGAGAACTATCAGACGCCCGAACGTTCTATTCCGGAAAAACAGTTACCCTATCCCTGGGAAAGCTGCATTACGCTTGGCGTAGATTGGGGTTGGACTCCCCATGCCCGATTTAAATCGTCGCGGCAAGTGGTGAATACCTTGATCGAAATAGTTGCCAAGGGAGGGTGCCTGCTCTTGGGAGTGGGACCAACTCCTGAGGGACTGATCCAACCGGAAGTAGCACAGCGTTTGGAAGTTGTCGGCACATGGTTGAAGAAAAACGGGGAGGCGATTTACAACACCCTCATCACAAAGCATTACCAGGACGGACCTATTTGGTTCACTGCCGCGAAGGATCGGCATACCTTGTATGCTGTCTATGCTTTGCCGGAAGGTGAAGAACTGCCTGCAACCCTTGAATGGACTGGTAATGTACCCATGAAGGGGAGCAAGATGGTTCTGTTGTCGACCGGGGAACCGCTGGAGTGGAGCAGTACGGGACAGCAGGTGAAAGTGGAACTGCCTGCCACAGTGAGAGAGCGAAAAGAGCCTATTGCTGTGAAGTTTACGGTGAGATAATTTACTTCTGCAGTGCTATCGGAATCATCCGATAAACAAAATCCGAAAAGAGTCCTTTCAATCTCTTTTCGGATTTGTTTTATGGAAGCCCCGTTTCCTGCTAAAAAGTGAACGGTGTGTATCTATGATGACCGGTGTTCGGTACTTTGCAATCCTACCTTTATCGTGGGGGACAAGGTCATGTTAAAATCTGACCCCCAAAGTGATTTTGGCTTCGTGGGTGTGGTATTTATTGTTTACCGGTTCTGCAATTACATCGTATTGCGGGTCGAGGTCGTCGATATATTCATAAAAACGGGTGTAGTTTTAGTTGAATTTATAATCATAAGCGGCGTCGCTATAAAAAGTACCGAAGATAAGTCCGAAGCCACCGGAAACAGTTTGAATTTTTCCGGCATCGGTATACTTGTAGGGGGAATTCCAGTAAGCATAACCCGAGCGAAGGCTGAAGATGCTGTTTACCCGGTATTCTGCTCCAATCCTGACATTATTGGTATTTTTCAACAATGCTCTGACGTATTCATTTGCTTCTCCGGGTTGGTCGTAATCGAAACCGTCGTTACCATTGCTGAAACGGGCCGAATTATAGTTGTTGAATTCATAATCGATGCTTAAAATGGCTTTTTGCCAGAGTACGGTAGCAAGGCTGAAGACGGCCTTCCAGGGCGTTTGCATGTCGTAGTCGTAACGGGTGGGATAAGGATCCAGATAACTGTCGTATTCATAATCACCATTTTCATCGGGAGTATAGAACTCGGAATGCATGGATTCTTCGTAATCTTCGCTCACGGAAAAATAAGTAGGCGTGTGGATCGCTGCTCCGATGCGTAGTTCCGGCAGGGGACGATAGATTGCACCTATTTTAAAATTAGTCCCTACCCCTTCGGTGTTTAAATACTGATTATGGTTGTATCGGTCGATTTCATTGTAACTGTCCTCGCTTGCTTTTCCGGTATACAGTGAAGAATACTTATAACGGATAGATTGTATCCCGATGGTTAAACCCAGGTATAATTTGTCTTTGTAGTTGGTTCCGAAACTCAGATCATATTCACCTTGATAACCTTCTTCTTCGATGTATTTGTGCTGGTTGATTTCCTCATGATTAAACAAATTGGGTTCATACTGACCGTTTTTTTCGTCCCAATTCAGCAGGTGTACATAGTTAGCCATTTCTGCGGCAATGGGAACTGCATAACCTTTGCTTAAGGCGTAATTCGCTTCATTGGCCCAGGCCTGAGGGAAACTGGTCGGGGAATTATAGATAAACTGATTGGTTTTCCGGTTGAAGTTATTCAGATTGGTATAATTGACACCGAAGTTGAAGCCTCTCCAGTCGAAATGTTCATTGTACAGGGTAATCACTGCCCCCAGCGATCCCAACTGAAAAGAGGTGTTCCGAATGGATGTACTGTTGGATTTTGTGTTGGCAATGTTCAGATAGGGGGTGATGCTGATTTCCGATTTCCGGAAAACTCCTATTCCTGCGGGGTTGTTTCCCAGCGTAGTCATATCGCCACCCAGCGCGCCGAATGCTCCTCCCATGGCCGACGAGCGCGCACTTCCGGTGTTTGTTGTCACTGAATACCTTACAATATCTTCTTCATTTTGTGCAAATGCTATATTACCCAGGAGTAAGATAGCCGATACGATATAAATACTCTTCATCATAACAGATAAGGTTAATTCGGTTTTATCTTCTGCGGCTTCCTCCGCTATTTCTGACCGGAGTAGCGCTGCCACCCGAGCTTCTGCCGGGAGACGTGCTGACTGAACTGCTTCTGTTCGAGCTGCCGCTGTTTCCGGAATTGTAACGGGTGGAAGAACTATTGGTATTATAAGCCGGTCTGTAATTATTCTGAGGGCGGCTATAAGTTTTCACATTGTTGCTGGCTGCCGGTCGGGTATTTCCCCGGCTACTGGACGGCCGGGTATATCTGTTGTTCGTTGCGGGCCGGGTAACGGTTGAAGGACGGGTGGTTGTACCTGGTCTGGTGTTGGTTGCCGGTCGTGTAACGCTAGAGGGTCTGGTATTCGTCGATGGCCTGGTCGCAGTCGATGGTCTGGTCAATGACGATGGTCTGGTCACTGTCGACGGCCGGGTGACTGAATTGCCGGGCCGGGTCATAGTTCCCGGGCGGGTGTTTGTCGCCGGTCGGGTATTTGTTGATGGGCGAGTCACTGTCGATGGACGGGTGGAAGTGCCCGGACGAATATTGGTCGACGGTCGGGTGTTGGTATTGGGTCGGGTAGAGGTTCCGGGCCTGATGCTCGATCCGGTTCCCGGGCGGACGCCTGTAGACGGACGTGTAGAGCCTGTTCCGGGCCTTACAGAAGTGCCTGGCCTTACGCCGGAGATATGATTTCCCAATCCCGGACGACTGCTTCCCGGACGAACAGGTGTGCCCGGACGCACCGGACGATTGCCTCCTCCCCAGTTGGGATGATCCCAATGAGGCGGCCGCGGGTACCAGTGAGGTGGTCGCCAGCCGGGATAATAACCGTACCAGGGATGAACCCAAGGATCGTACCATCCGCCATACCAGGGGTTATACCATCCGTTGTACCAGGGATTATACCATCCGGAATTCCATCCTAAGCCAAGACTCCAGCCAGGACTTCCCCAACCGAGGTTTAGACCGAAATTCCAATTGAAATTGGAATTAAAGGCCCAACTGTCATAAGTGGGAGAATCCCAGATGACTGTCCATATGTATTTGGGATAAGTACCGAAAAGAAGGGAAGAATAAAGGTTTACATTCGAGCTGGAAGGAAACCACCAGTAGCGGCCGTTGTCAGTATAAACATTCCAATCCGGATCGAAAGAAAGGTTTATCGCAATGTCGGCACCGTTGCCGTTGAACGAAGCAAATCCCTGGGGATACAGATTGATGATTCGTTGGATTTCTTCCAGATCGTTTTCATTGCCTTTGAATCCGCCGATCCAATATCCTGTATTCTCGTATAAAAGTTCATTTACTTCTTCATTATTTGCCAAAAGATTTTGTGCCTTCGATGCCAATGCCTCCGGGTCGACTTGTTCCAGTTGACCGGTGCGGGTATTTATCACCTGGTTTTTCTTTTGGAAGGAGAGTGGGGGAGTGTCGCTTCCTGCAGCACGGGAATATTTTTCAGCGGTGGCTTCTTCCAGTGTTGCAGTATTGATTTCTTGCCCTGTTGCTTGCTCGACTTCTTTTACTACCAGTGCTTTTTCTCCCGGAACGTAATAAATATCGTCTTCCATGGAAAGGTTGCGGGGGGTAGAACAAGCGCCTAGAGTGAAAGCGAATAAGGCTATGTATAAAGCGTATTTCATGTTTGAATGTTTTAATTCTTTATTCTCATGTAACAAAAATCATACCAAGTATATATACGTAATCCATGGAATAAAAATAATTAAAATCAGGCACATCTACTATTTTTTTCACTAAATTTGCTCCCGTTTTATCAAATTATAAGAAGATGGGAAAGTTTTTAACATCAAGAAGCGTAGATTATTCACAATGGTATAATGAATTAGTGGTAAAAGCCGGGTTGGCGGAACAATCGGCTGTTCGTGGGTGCATGGTGATCAAGCCCTATGGGTATGCGATCTGGGAAAAAATTCAGCGGCAGTTAGACGATATGTTTAAGGCTACCGGACATGTGAATGCTTATTTCCCGTTATTGATACCGAAGTCGTTTTTTTCGAAAGAGGCCGATCATGTAGAAGGTTTTGCGAAAGAATGTGCCGTGGTGACCCATTATCGCTTGAAAAACGATCCGAATGGCGGAGGCGTGGTGGTGGATCCTGCTGCAAAGCTGGAAGAGGAATATATCATTCGACCGACTTCGGAAACTATTATTTGGAATACCTATAAAAATTGGATACAATCCTACCGGGATCTGCCTATTTTGTGTAATCAATGGGCTAATGTGATGCGTTGGGAAATGCGGACCCGCATGTTTTTACGCACCGCAGAGTTTTTGTGGCAGGAAGGACATACGGCTCATGCCACAAAAGAGGAGGCCTTGGCGGAGGCCGATCGGATGGTCAGAATATATGCTGAATTTGCTCAGGAATGGATGGCTGTACCGGTGATTATGGGTTCAAAGAGCGAAAGCGAGCGTTTTGCCGGAGCTTTGGATACTTTTACCATTGAAGCTCTTATGCAGGACGGGAAAGCCTTGCAGGCGGGAACGTCTCATTTTCTGGGACAGAATTTTGCAAAAGCGTTTGACGGGCAGTTTACGAATCAGGAAGGTCAGTTGGAATATGTGTGGGCTACTTCCTGGGGTGTTTCCACCCGTTTGATGGGGGCTTTGATTATGGCGCATTCGGACGACAACGGTTTGGTGCTGCCTCCTAAGCTTGCTCCTCTGCAGGTGGTGATCGTGCCTATCTATAAGGGGGCCGAAGGTCTGCAGAAAATTT
>CAJKZL010000257.1 GCA_905204385.1 uncultured Odoribacter sp.
GACATCTATAATAAAGCCATAGTCAATTGGTAAATAACGAAAAGTTTACCTCATAGGAGAAAAATAAAGGAAGAAGCATATAGGGAGGATGATGTGAAAAGTGAAAAACTGACAGCATTGACACGTCATCCGGAAAAAGCGGACCCAAATGACTTGCGGGAACTCGAAGAGCTCGTGAGACGTTATCCTTATTTTCAAACCCTGCGCATCATTTATTTAAAAGTTCTATACTTACAGGCAGGCGCCCGCTTTCGCAACGAGCTGAAAAAAAGCACCGTCCATCTGACGGATCACAAGCAGTTTTTCCGGTATCTGAATGGACAGATCACTTTCGATACCACTTCCATCTCTACTCTTTTATCGGACATTCCTGACGTGGCCGACGATGAATACATTTCGCCGATAGAAAAGCGGGCCACCGAACCGATAGAACATCAGCCTTCTCATCCTGCTGACAATGACCGGAAGAAAGAAAATCTTTCTGATTCTATCCCGGAGCAAAACAGGGAGAAAGAGGATACCCCCGACCGGCTTACGGATTCTGCAATTTATCCGGGAACCGAAGGGGAAAAGAAAACACAAACTTCTTCTCCATTCATCTTAGAGGTAAACCTGGACGAAGAAACGTTTGCCGCCGAAGCTGAACCGGATTTGCCGACCGACACTTTCGATATTCCGGAAATTCAGAGCGGCAACTATCGACTCCCGGATTGGAACGATGCTCCTCCGGTAACCTTTACCGAAAATCAGGACAATGTCCCGAAACAAAAAGAAAAAAAGAAAAAGGAGGAACTGATCGATCAATTTATTAAGGCTGAACCTGCTATGCCTAAGATCGATACCGACCACTCGGACAACCGGGATCTCTCCCGGGAAAATCCATATGCCCAGGAAGAACTTTTTAGTGAAACGCTGGCTAAAATCTATATCCGCCAACGTCTTTACGAAAAAGCAATCGCAACTTATATAAAATTAAGTTTGAAATATCCGGAAAAAAGTGTTTACTTTGCAGACCGAATAGAAAAAATTAAACAGATCATTAATAATAAAGAATAACTATGTACACAGCAATCTCTGTTTTGGTATTCATTATCTGCCTTTTATTGATATTGATCGTATTGGTTCAGAACTCTAAAGGAGGAGGTTTGGCATCTTCTTTTGCTTCATCGAATCAAATTATGGGTGTCAGAAAAACAACCGATTTTCTCGAAAAAGCAACCTGGACGCTAGCGGCCGCCATGATGGTTTTGTGTGTCCTGGCCGTATTTTTTATTCCTAAAGGTGAAAACGGGGCACAGTCGGCTATACAGGAGCAACTCAATTCCCAGCCCGTACAGCAACAAGCGATTCCGGCTTTTCCAGGGATGAACAATGGAGAAACCGCCCCGGCAGAAAATACAGAAACCGAAACTCCGGCAGAATAATTGCCCGTTCCGAAAAATAAAAAATGTCAGTATGTCAGCCATACTGACATTTTTTATTTCCAGCGTGTCAGCCCCCCAAAAAAGCAGCCATTTTGATTTTATGCTAATTTTCAACTCATTAGCATATTTCTTCCCTTTCTCATCCTTTTTTATCTTTATTTTGGCACAGAATATGATTGAGGTATGGCGTTGTAACCTTCCAACCCCCTCTGACGTTTAAAGAGCTGTAAGTGGTGGAACCGTTACAAATCATCGAAAAAATAAAAACAATATTATAAACTTAAAATTTTAACATTATGACACTCAAAACCGTACTTAACAAAATCATTGTTGAGCCTGTTGAAGCAGAGACTGTAACAAAAGGTGGTATTATCATTCCCGATACTGCACAGGAAAAACCGCAAAAAGGTACAGTAATCGCCACCGGTAACGGTAAAGCCGACGAACCGATGGAAGTGAAAGCAGGTGATACCGTATTGTTCGGTAAATATTCCGGAACTGAAGTTCATATTGACGACAAAAAATACCTGGTGATGAACCAAAGCGATGTGCTGGCTATTCTGTAATAGACAACGTCTTAACAACATTTTTTTAAGTTCCTATTATTAATCTAAAATTCTTTCAGGCCTATAAAACCTGATAAACTTTATAAAATCGATTAACCATGGCAAAAGAAATAAAATTCAATGTAGAAGCCCGCGACCTGATGAAAAAAGGGGTGGATGAATTAGCGAACGCAGTAAAAGTAACCCTCGGACCGAAAGGCCGCAATGTAGTGATTGAAAAGAAATTCGGCGCACCTCATATCACCAAAGACGGTGTGAGTGTAGCCAAAGAAATCGAATTAGCCGATCCGTATGCCAATATCGGCGCCCAGATGGTGAAAGAAGTAGCCTCCAAAACCGGCGACGATGCAGGTGACGGTACGACCACCGCTACTATCCTGGCACAATCTATCATCAACGTCGGTCTGAAAAACGTGACTGCCGGTGCAAACCCGATGGAACTGAAAAGAGGTATCGAAAAAGCAGTTGCCGCTGTGGTAAAACACCTCGAAAGCCAGAAAGAAGAAGTCGGTGATAATTTCGAAAAAATCCGTCAGGTCGGCCGTATTTCTGCCAATGGCGACGAGACCATCGGTAACCTGATTGCCGAAGCGATGGAAAAAGTAGGCATCGAAGGCGGTATCACCGTGGAAGAAGCCAAAGGAACCGAAACCGAAGTAAAGACCGTCGGTGGTATGCAGTTCGACCGGGGATACATCTCTCCATATTTCGTGACCGACAGCGAAAAAATGATTTGCGAATTTGAAAATCCGTATATCCTGCTCTACGACAAGAAAATTTCTTCTATGAAGGAATTACTGCCTGTGCTGGAACCGGTGGCTCAGTCCGGCCGTGCCCTGCTGATTATTGCCGAAGACGTAGAAAGCGAAGCATTGGCTACTTTGGTGGTTAACCGCCTGAGAGGTTCTCTGAAAATCGCTGCCGTGAAAGCTCCGGGATTCGGTGACCGCCGCAAGGAAATGCTGGAAGACATCGCCATCTTGACCGGAGGTGTTGTAGCTTCCGAAGACAAAGGCATGAAACTCGAAAACCTGACCATCGATATGCTGGGCCGTGCCGATAAAATCACCATCGACAAAGAAAATACCACGATTGTAAAAGGCGCCGGTAAGAAAGAAGCTATCCAGGAAAGAATCGAACAAATCAAAAAACTGATTGAAAATTCTACCTCCGACTACGACAAAGAAAAAATGAAAGAACGTCTGGCCAAATTGTCAGGTGGCGTAGCTGTCCTGTACGTAGGTGCCGCTTCGGAAGTAGAAATGAAAGAAAAGAAAGACCGCATCGACGATGCCCTGCATGCAACCCGCGCTGCCAGTGAAGAAGGTATCGTACCGGGAGGTGGTGTAGCATACATCCGTGCCCAGGAAGCATTGGAAGGCCTGAAAGGTGAAACCGAAGATGAAACCACCGGTATCGAAATCATCAAACGTGCCATCGAAGAACCGCTGCGCCAAATTGCTTTCAACGCAGGTGTCGAAGGAGCCGTTGTAGTCAACAAAGTACGCGAAGGCAAAGCCGACTTCGGATACAATGCCCGGAAAGATGTCTATGAAGACCTGAAGAAAGCCGGTGTAATCGACCCGAAGAAAGTGGCCCGTGTAGCCCTGGAAAATGCTGCCTCTATCGCCGGCATGTTCCTGACAACCGAATGTGTATTGGTTGAAGAGAAAAAAGACGAACCTGCAGCTCCTGCCATGGGTGGCGGAATGCCGGGAATGATGTAATAAAAAGCTATTAAATGAAAGGGCTGTTTGCAAATGCAGACAGCCCTTTTTGATTAATTACCCGTATACTTTTTGATTAGTGCAGGTTTTATCAGATGATAAACCACCACCCCGAATACCGGAAATATCAGGATCATCAACACCAGCACAACCGTTGCCGATTGCCGGAAGGGTGCATGAAAAATATCCCATATCACCAGCAAATCCAAAATAAACACTGCCAAAATAAATAGTAATCCCCACATGATGTCCGCTTTTTGGTATTAAATTCTTTCTCCGCTCAGATTTCGTCCTTTTTACTTGAGGCCGAACCTATTTTCCTGTTGGATAAAGATAAAACAAACATTTTTTACCTCCAATAATGAATCCTCGGAAAATGCACGGAATATTCGTTCTCCCTTTTCGGGCAAAGCCGGCGGACATACAGGCAAAAACCGGCATCAATTTCCTTTCAGCAACTCCGGAAGCGTGTCTTTCAGCCGGTCGTAGTGAATATCCCGGGCAATCACCCGGTTGTCGGCATCCACCAAAACCGTATAGGGTAAAGCAGGCACGGCATACAAAGCGGCAACGGACGAAGGCTCGGTACCTTTCAAATCCGACACTTGCGGCCAGGGCATACCGTCTTTTTCAATGGCAGCCACCCAGCGGTCCCGTTGGGTATCCAGGGAAATGCTGATAATTTCAAACCCCTGAGCCCGGTATTTCTCATAAAGAGGAAGCAACAGTTTATGCTCCCTGCGGCATTGTGCACAAGTGGAAGCCCAGAAATCTATGAATTTCACCCGGCCTTCCGTCCCATACAGGGATAATGGCCGGCCCTCAGGCGTAGCAGCCGTAAAATCGGGAACTACAGCGCCCACGCACACCCGCTCCAGGGTTTCGATTTTCGCCACCACCTGTCTACCGAACGAAGT
The DNA here is from genome assembly GCA_905204385.1 of uncultured Odoribacter sp. The sequence continues at coordinate 4,635 of CAJKZL010000257.1, forward strand.
ATTTTTCAACTCTTCGCCACACAAATCCAGAAATTCGCGTGCTTTAACCGCATCGGTCCGGTATACAGTAGCATTCAGTTCATATAAAGCAAAAAATGTGTTACCGTGTTCCTTACGATAAGCTTCCTTAGCTTCTTCTTTTTTAGCATAAACCTGCTTAATAGCTGTCCTGATTTCGGCAACTTTCACGCTGTCCTCCTTCCGGGAAGCCTCCACCAACCGGGCGGTCAGCCGATTCAGTTCTTCCTTTCCGTAATCCATATCGATGTCTATCAAACCTTCGTAAAGACGCTGGGTCTCGCTGCCGCTTTCAACAAGCGGCAACTGACCGGGTTTTAGGCTGACTTTGAATACCGCAGAATTTTCCAGAAACAGCAAACCGGGATACATCCCTTCGATACTCAGCCGCGAAGGCGTGACTTCGGTTACTGTCCCACGGAATTCGAATTTCCCATCCTTTACCACCGTATGTCCCAAAACCACCTGTTTTTCATCCACCGTAGCATACAAAAATACTTCCTCTCCCTCCAATTCTTCCGCCCGGCCCTCGATAAGGTATCCCTGCTGCTTGCATGCGGTCAGCCCCAGCATAAAAATAAGCATATACAATACAATCTTTTCCATCTTGTTTCAATCTTTATCCAGTAAATGGTTCAACTTCATCAGCATCTGTCTATAATGTATCCTGTCATCCG
>CAJKZL010000258.1 GCA_905204385.1 uncultured Odoribacter sp.
ACAAATTCAGAGTTATCCATATTGCGTCCCATACGAATGAGAGTAAACCACCGCTGACCTTCGTAGGCCAATTCCCGGGCCACTTCATCGGCAATCTGGCCGGACATCGCAGTCAGGGAATCCACAGCCGTCACACATCCCTGGAAAATCTCGACCGGGTCGAGTTCTTCCAAACTTACCCGACTCCGTATGCCCTTATTATTAGTTGAGAAAGCGGTAAACAAAGCCGTAAACGGATCGCTCCATGCGCCGTTGGCATAATATTTACCGGCGATACCCGTATTCAGAATGGCCAGCGAAGCATCATAATCCCCGAGAAAAGCCAGGGCTTCGGCCAACATTAGCTGCACACCTCCGGCCCGGTAGATATGCACATAAGCATCGCTCGAATACTCGCTTGCCGAAGTTTTCATATTGTATTTATTGACCAGATAGTCCGAACCGCTCTTCTCATAAGTGACATATTCTCCCCGGTAAATGTCGCTTTTCCTGTAATTGTTGTTTGCATTAAGCCGCTGGCTTTCAAAATAATCAATTGCTTTATGGGTCGGAGCAAAATAGTATACATTCGGAGCCACATTGGAGAAATAATATTTCAATTGCTGTTCCTGTAAATAATAAGCGCTAAAGGTGATCGTAGTAATCATTTCCTTCGTATTCACATCATCTGAAAAGATGTTCTCCCAACTTGAGGTCCCAAAACCCGAAAGATTGCGTGAAATGTCCTTACTGGGTGAAAGGGTTTTCAGGAAATAATCCACCGCTTGCTGATACTACCCGGCCCACAATGACAATTCCCCGAATAAGGCATCGGCAGACATGTTTCTTGCCGGCCAGGTAGTATTAGTATTCCCTAAAACGGCCGTCCAATCCAATTCCTGAAAAGCATCGATCCCATCCTCTCCCCCCAGCATATAGGTCATAAGGTAGTCGGGCAATTCGTCGAGCGACAGGGTATACTTTCCTTCTCCGTTATCGGAAGTCACTACCGAGTTATAAAACTCCGCTTCCCCGAACAATTTTCCGGCCGTCATCAGACACCACGTCTTGAAGCAAATAGCCAGCGATATCATGCCCTTGTACACATTTTCCGGGATATCTCCGGGCACCTCTTGATTATAGGCTATCACACGGGTAAGAAAATCGTTGCAATTAATCACTACATCGTAATATTCACGGGCATTGGATACCGTAGAATTGGGATTGGCCTCGTAACGGTAAATCCGCCAGTAATCCTCTGTCGCATTGCGGGTAGGTTGCAGCAAATCGCCTTTCAGTCCGGAAAGTATAATGGTTTTTTCGGCTGTTTTGGCAAACGAAGCATAGATTCCCATAAAGGCGGCATAGATTTCACCGATAGAAGAATAATGATCCTCTGCTTTCAACTTCATGTCTGAATCGGCTTCCAGCATCTTTTCACAGGAAAGCATAGACAAAGCTAACACCGTCACTGTCAATCTTTCAAAAAATAGTCTTATTTTCATTTTTTCTTCTTTTATCTATATTAGAATCCAAGCCGGATACCGACTTTAACAGTAGTAGCTCCCGGCACTTTCCCATAATCCACGCCCAGCATGTTGTGTTCGTAGGAATAGGCAAATTCCGGGTCGTATCCCAGATATTTGGTCCAGGTAACCAGATTATCGGCAGAGATATAAGCCTGAATTTTCTGGAACACCCTTAATTTCCGGGGGTAGTCATAATTCAGCGTAAGATTCTTGAGTTTAAGGTAAGACCCATCCTCTATCCAACGGGAAGAAAAACAGCTATTGTCCATCGGGTCGCCATAGACTGCCCTGGGCATATCCGTCTGCTGCCCTTCAAAACGCCAGGCCGACAATACAGCCTGTGTCTGGCCGACATAGTCTTTCATGCTCTCTCCCTGCCGGCGGACTGCATTATAGACTTCATTCCCGTAGGAATAGGTGAAACGGGCGCTCAGGGTGAAATTCTTATACCGGAAGGAAGTAGAAAAACCGCCGTAGAAATCGGGGGTTGCATCGCCAAGGATAACCCGGTCGTCCTGATTGATGACTCCATCGTTGTTCCGGTCCACAAACCGCACATCGCCGGCTCCGTAGAACAACCCCTTGTAATTTTTCAGAGAAGCAGTTTCGGCTTCAGCCGTAGTGGCATATACCCCATCGGCTTGTAAACCATAGAAAGTATACGGACTTTCGCCGACCCGCGTAATGATTTCAGCACCGTCGGTGAGTTTTAACACGGATTCATCAGCTCCTCCCAGGGATTTTATTTCGGCTTTATTGTGCGAAAGAGTGGCACCAACCAACCATTCAAAATCCCCACGGCGCAAAGCTACGGCATTGATACCCATTTCCACACCTTGATTCACCATCCGTCCACTGTTGACATAACGGAATTTGGTGCCGAAACTATCCCCCAGATCCTGACGTACCACCATATCCCTGGTTTCATCCCTGAACCAATCCACAGAAATGGCTAATTTACGGCCCCGGATCGCGAAATCCAGTCCGGCATTTATCCCGTCGACATATTCCTGCTCCAATTTACGGTTGGGGATATTTGCCCGGACCGTTCCTCCCATGGTTTCGAAATTGACGCCTTCATAATAGTAATCTCCCAACATAGGAGGCATCATCGCATTTCCTTTGCGGGAATATTCAGCCCTCAGGGTCAGGTCGCTCACAAAAGAAACATTACGCAAAAAAGGAGCCCCTTTCATTTTCCAGGCCAGGTTAGCTGCCGGATAAAAATAGAACAAACGGCTGTTTTCACCGGTCACCGAGGTGGCATCGGCAGAAACACCGACGCCGGCATACCACTGTTTACGGAAAGCATAAGTAGCATTCAGATAGTAGTTTCCAAAAGTCCAGAGGTTGTCATATCCGCTCATGGATTTACCGGAAGCATCCTGTACACTGGAAATGTTCTGATTATAATCGGTAGCTGTGTTCAATCCTTTAGCAAACTCGTAAGTCCGGTCGAGCCGCATCAACTGGCCTCCGAAGGATGCAGAAAAATCAAGGTCTTAACTGAAATTCTTTTCATAAATCAAAGCGAGATTGCCATAGTAGGTTATGGCTTTTGCCACTCCGTCACGAACCGTATTTTTAGCTTTACCTCCTTCAAGCGGCAAAATCGATTCGGTGGATACGCCCGGAATAAAGAAGTTATCGGAAGCATAAGTATAATGTATGCCAGCCAACCCTTTTAAGGATAAACTTTGCAGGATTTGATAGTTGATTCCCAGATTACCCAATACCTCATATTGATTATTCTTCCCCTTTACGTCACTGGCCAGCATTCCCGGATTACTAACGCGGAATAATCCTACCGGAGCCCAAACCGATAAATCTTCTCCTGCTTTTCCTTTCTTATAAGGACTTTCAACAGCAGGTTTCAAAAGGGCGGCCAAAAGCGGATTTGCCTCCGGAACCATGCCCTGCTCATGGCTTTCGGTTTTCAGGTAATTAAACGACATGTTGGTGAACATGGTCACTTTCCGGGACATTTGCATATCACCATTAAACCGGAGGGAATAACGCGACAAAGAAGAACCGTCCATGATACCGCCGCTATTCATATAACCGGCCATCAGGGCATATTTAGCCACGGCATCCCCACCCTTCACCTTCAATAAATTTTCTGTGGTAAAGGCAGGCTTAAAAATTTCCTTCTGCCAATCGGTATTGTTGGAATACGTGTAATTGGTCACACCGGCTTTCATAAAGGGGAAAGCACTCAGGAATTCATCCCCACGATATTGGGTAAGTCCCAGTTGCGTAAGGTATTGCCGGAACTGCCCCCCACTGAGCAAAGATAACGTACGGCCCACTAAGCTCACGCCGTTTACGGTTTCGAGCTCTACCCGGGTGTCCATATCGAAGGCATGTTCTGTGTTTACCAGCAACACTCCGTTAGAAGCGGCCGAGCCAAATACAGAGGCGTCGAATCCTTTTACTACGGTGATATCGGCAAGCTCTTTAATCGAAACGCTATTCAGCAGGTTGCGGGAATAGCCTGTGAATGCCATAGACAAGTTCTGGTCGGTAAGTACCGGCATTCCATCCATCACGATCAACGGTGTATTTTGCCCGGTGAGCGAATGCGTTCCCCGCAAGGAGATAAAGTTTCCTTCACCCGGCATCCCGCTTTTTTGCAAAGCACGGATACCCGGAATAGAACCCGCCAGCAATTCATCTACGAAAATGTGCCCGCGTTCTGTATCATCCACACTGACAACCGAAGAAATTCCGGTTTTCTCTGCACTCCGCTTTCTTTTTAAGGGCAGGACAAGTTCCTCCGGATAGCCTTTCAGCGATAGGGGAATCAGATAGAAATCAACCGAAGTCCGGCCGTAAAGCAACACCAGTTCTTCTTGATATCCGGGATACTTCACCGTTAGGTGATGAGGCATATCCTTCACCGTTATTACAAATTCCCCGTTCTCACCTGTCAAAACAGAACTTCCTAAATTGTCAGCCAGCACAGAAACACCTTCTAACGGTTTATGATTCACCGAATTATAAACCTTACCCCGGATTTTCAGCTCTTGTAGTTCCTGCGCATAAACCAGGTTTACAGCACATAGCAATAATACCAGTATAAAATTCTTCATGTTCATAGCGCAAGTCATTAATAATTATTAGCGGTTGGTTGGAAAAATATAGAATACACCGACAACACCTGGGTTCCCCCGGTCCCTCCGGTAGCAAGCATCGTGATCTGGGTTGGCGTTTTTTCGTACGAACGGTCGATTTCGACACGCTTTGTAACAGTTATATTATTCCCGACAGTCACGTCCTTATAATCGGCCATACTTACGCCGATAATCCACCCGCCATTGATATAAATATCGAAATCAGTGGCCAGGTCCTCGCTCTTTTTAAACGTAAATTCAAATTTATATTCACCCGGCAACTGGGTAATCTGACGGTAAGTGCCCGCCGTCGTCGTTTTGCCTAAAGTCCAGCTTAATTCCACGTTGAACGGCTCTGTATTGCTTTCGTCCAGAGGAGTTACAGTAACCTTATAACCGTTGGTCCGGTCACACTCCACCAGAGGATCGTTGGTAATGGTGACATCCGGGTTGTTTCCGGTCAATCTGATGTTGATGGATTCTTCCTTTTTGGTATAGATATCATTCATCACGTAGGTCTGTCCACTCCCGTCACTAGGAAAAATCATACTGCGGGGTATATACAAATCGTTCACCTGCCAAACCAAACCGTTGGAAAATTCCTGTAAAGTGCCGAGCTGCTGATATTCAGGACGCCAGCTAACCGAATACAGGGAAAGTAAAGGTTCTCCGGTGGTGAAATCGGTGTAAGCTCCCGAATAAGG
>CAJKZL010000259.1 GCA_905204385.1 uncultured Odoribacter sp.
CCGATCTCGGAGTGAAAGGTATTTCGGAAGATGACAAAACGGTGTCGGTACGTCCGGATGCCAGCGTTTGCGACATAACCATTCAAAAGGTGGTGCGGAAAGCGATGTTTGCCGATTCGGTGATCATCATCGGTGAAGCAAGCGATAAGGCGATAGAGTTCGGAGTAAAACTGACGGCCCCCGTCGATCAGGACATCACGGTGAACATTCAGGCCAAAGCGAACTCGACGGCTATCGAGAATGTGCATTACACTATTGCTTCGAAGCAGTTGACCGTGAAGCGGGGAGAGACTTTAGGGACGACACGGATCATGCCGATAGACGATACGGTAGGGAATGTCGATCGTTATTGTGATTTTGAGATTACAGGGGTCTCCGGAAATCTGGAAGTTGTGGAAGGAAGCGTATCGAAAGTGGTTTTCGAAAATGACGATTCGTCCGTGGGATTCGAAAGCACTGAAGAGTTTACGTTGAAAGGGCGTAAATTGATATTGCCGATCCGGTTGAACGGTTTGCGCGATAAACGGGTGGTGCTGGATCTGGAAGCTGTAGTGGACGGAGAGGTGAAGGAATTGACCCATTTTATGATTCTGAGCAAAAAGCTGGAGATTGCAGCCGGGGATTCGGTGGTAAATGCTGAAGTTCAATTGATGTATCCGGCAGGCGACGAGGGCTTCGGTTTCGGGGTACGGATTGCCAGGATTTCAGTGGAGGGCTTGTTTAATAAAGTATATGCCGAAGGCGACCGTCAGTTGTGCCAGGTGCGGGTAGGAGGCGTTGCCTACAAGTTGAATATGGCCGATGCGGTGGTGAAGGCGGAAGCTTCATCGGATTCGCCTGTCGGGGAAAGCGCTCATGGAGGTGTAGCTGCTTCGATAATAGATGACGATCCTTCTACTTATTGGCATTCGGCCTGGACAGAAGGTGATACTTATCAGGAAGACGAGTCGAAACCTTATGAGATCGTATTGGAATTCGACCGAGAGTACACTTTTGTCAAGATGAAGATGTTGCGTCGCCCGAGCAATTCGGATACGCAGGGAGCGACGATAGAAATTAGCCAGGATAAGGTTCATTGGAAACGATTATTCGATTTTACCGGTTTCCCGGTAACGGAAGGCAGTAATGGATCGTCCGGTGAACTGGAACCGGAGGTTTTCTATCCCGGTAAATATGTGCGTGTCATTCCCAAAGCCTATTCGCGAAATGTGGCTTCGATAGCCGAATTGTATTTATGGGCCATAGATTAAAGATGAATAAAACGGTATAATATGAGATCGACATTGATATTTTTATATTGGATGCTTTTGGTACTGTCGTCGTGCTCCGACGACAGTACAGAGCCGCTTCCTTTTCTGGAGGTAAAGGCGGATACGCTGGTGCTGAAGAGCGGCGCTGTCAGCCGGAACATCGAGGTGATCGCTACCGGTCCGTGGGTCGCTACAGTGTCCGAGGATTGTGACTGGTGTCATTGTGAAGTGAATGAAGGGGTACTCTCTTTCGTGCGGGTTGAAGTGGACGATAACAAACAGGTGGATGAACGCTGGACTACGGTAACGGTCGGCAGCAGCGGACTATCCCGGGCGTTCCGGGTTTGCCAGTGCGGTGCGGCTCCGGCCATTGTCGCCGTCCCTGCTTCATTCGGCGGACTCGGTTACGAGCCGTCCGTATTTCTTTTGCAGGTGTTCAGCAATGTGGAGGTGGAAGTCAGCCAGCCCGATTCTGTAAATTGGAATGAAAAGCAGAAAGAAGAACCAGGGGACACCCTGCGGGTGTATTATAAAACCACTCTGAATAATTCGGTGCTTCCCCGGGAAACTGTCCTTACGCTGCGTCAGAAAGACGGAAGCTTGACGCGGTATGTGACGGTGAGGCAAAACGGTCATAGCGGTGATTATGAGTTGCTGAGCCCGGAAGGGATTCAGAAAGACAGTAAACTGAAAGTTTCGGAGGCCACGGCCAGTAGTTTTCAGCCCGGCTCGGAGGCCGCAAAGTCGATAGACGGGGATTTGAATACGCTTTATCATTCCAACTGGAATAATGGCGGGGAGAATTATTTTCCCATTACGCTGGAGTATCGTCTGGCTCCTGAGGCGACACAACTGGATTACCTGATTTATTATCCCCGGACGGAAGGAAACAATGGGCGCTTTAAGGAGGTGGAGGTATGGTACTGTACCCGTGAAAATCCGAATTATGTTTCTTTGGGAACGGTGGATTTTAAAGGATCTGCCTCGCCGACAAAAGTAGATTTCCCGGGAGGAGTCAAGGATCCGGCAGGAGTGCGTTTTGTGGTGCATTCGGGTACCGGCGACGGCCAGGGATTTGCCAGTTGCGCCGAAATGGAGTTTTACCGTAAAGTGGACGTGGATGCTTCGCTGACGGCTGTATTTACGGATAATACGTTTTCGGCTTTGCGCGAAGGGGTCACTTATGAACAGATTCTTGCGATAGAAAACGAATTTTGCCGGAACATCGCCAGGCATCTTTATCTGGGTACTTATCCTGCTGCCGAACGGGTGAAGGAGTATGAAGCCTGGTCGGATCCGGACTGGATTGCCGGCCGCTATAAGATAAATCCTTATAACCGTCTGGATAATGCCACCGGAATATTTGTGAATGCAGGGGATAACCTGGTGATTTTTTGCGGCGACGCGCCCGGGAAGCAGTTGGGCTTGATGGTGATGGACTGGGAGAATGGTTATGTTGCAACCAATTATATGTTGTTGCCCGGAATCAATCAGTTGACGATGAGCAGCAATGGACTGGCGTACGTTATGTATTACGATTCCGATCCGGAGAATGCTCCGAAGGTGAAAATCCATATTGCCACGGGAAAGGTGAACGGCTTGTTTACGTTGGGGAAGAATACGGATGCCGAATGGGACGGCTTGCTGTCCGGGGCAGCCTCCACGTTCATGGATATACAGGGCGAACGTACGCATATGGTTATGCCGGTAAGCGCTTTCCGCAATTATGTCACGCAGCCCACGGAATTGCTGAGGACCTACGACCGGATGGTGGAACTGGAGCATGAATTGATGGGATTGTTCAAGTATAATATTCCCATTAAAAACCGGATGTTTTTTCATTCGATAACAACGAAGGATTCGTATATGTACGCCACCTCCTACCGTACGGCTTATCATGAGAATACGCTCAGCGATATTCTGGACGTTTCGAAGATGAAATCGGGAGCCACAGTCTGGGGACCTGCCCACGAAGTGGGGCATATGCACCAAACGAGGCCGGGATTGAAATGGATCGGGATGACGGAGGTGACGAATAATATCCATTCGCTGCATGTGCAGACTACTTTCGGGGCTCGTAGCCGGCTGATTGCGGAAGTGATGGAAGATCAGTTGACGAATCGGTATGAAAAAGCATTTACTGAAATTATTGCTGCTGAAAAAGCACACGACGAACCTGGAGACGTATTTTGCAAGGTGGTGCCTTTCTGGCAATTGCAGTTGTATGCCGCACAGATTGCCGGGAAACCGGATTTTTACCCGGATCTGCACGAATATGTCCGCAATACGCCGGATCCCACGGGCGATACGAGGAACGGAGAATGTCAGATGAATTTCGTGATGAAAGCCAGCGAGTTGCTGGAAACGAATCTGACGGATTTCTTCCAGGCCTGGGGATTTCTGAGCGAAATAGACAGGATGGTCGAAGATTATGCTACGGAAAGAATGACGGTGACTGCGGACATGATCCGTCAGGCGAAAGAGCGAATGTCCCGCTATCCGAAGCCTGCTTTGGGGGGACTGATTTACCTGAACGACGACAATGTCGGTCTGTTCGAGGCCAATCGGCCCATAGTCGCTGGGACGGCCTCACATGACGGACAACAGGTGACTTTGTCGGGATGGGAAAATGTGGTGGCTTACGAATTGTGGGAAGACGGGCGGATGGTTCTGGTACGTCAGCGGACCTCCTTCCCGGTGAGCGAAGGGATCGACTGGACGAAGGCGGAGATCCGTGCGGTTGCCGCCGACGGGACAAAGGTGACCGTGGCTTTTAATTGATCGTAGATGAAAAGAATCGTCCCTTTATTTTTATTCTTGTTTTTTTACCTGTTTTGGTATATGGTTTATCCGAACCATATATCGAATCAGGTTTATTTTTCTTTGTTTCAGACTAATCCGGGATTTTTCCTGTATCATTGTGAATTGCCGGGAGGGATTGCGGAATGGTGCGGAGCGTTTATTTCTCAGTTTTACCGCTGGGTTGGGATAGGAGCCTTTATACAATCGGCTTTTCCTGTAATACTGTATTATTTGGTGACGACTCTGCGTTGGGACGGTTATAAAACGCTGGACAAAGAAGGATGGTGTCTGTTGCCTGTGATTTTATTGTTTTTCCTGCAAATGCAATATGCTTTTCTGGCCGGGAATGCTGTACAGGTTGTTTTGTGGTATGCTTCCTTGTGGGGATATATGCGCATCGGACGAAAAAATATCCGATTGGGAGTAGCGGTTGCCGGGGTGTATCCGGTGTTGTCGGTGGCGGGAGCCTTCCCTTCGTTGGTATGGGTTTTTTCGCTTTTGCTGTATGAAGCAAGAGTAAATTCCGATTACCGGAACGGTTTGGCGGCTTTGCTATCGTGGGGAGCTTGTTTTTTTGCGTGGAGGTATTTTTTTCCGTTGGAGGGGAAAGAGTGGTATACGTTTTTTCCGCGGGTTCAGGAATTCCGGCATTCGGGTATTGCCTGGCTGCTGTACTTGTGGTTTCCTGCGACCCTTTGGCTTTTGTCGGGGAAAAAATACGGGCAGGTGATGTTTCGTTTTTTTTCGGGAATGAGAGGGAAGGTTGTGGTGATTGTTGTGCTGGGCCTCTTATTTTATTGGGGGAAACGGGAACTTTATCATCCACGGATCGAAAATATGCTGGGGCTTCAGCAGGAAGCGGTCCGGGGTCATTGGGAAGCCCTCTTGTCCGGAGTAAAGCCGGAACAGCAAGAGGCTCCTGCCGTTAATGCACTGACTAATCTGGCGTTGGCGCATACAGGCGAACTGGCCGAGCGGGTCCTGGATTTTCCCCAATCGGGGATTGCGGGACTGATTCCGGCAGGAAATAATTACTTGTCGACATTATGCTGTTCGTGGGTATACGATTGGCTGGGAGTAAAAAATGAGGCTTTGCATTGGAGTGTCGAGACGACTATTGCCCATGGCGATAACCCACCGCCTTTTTTGATGCGGCAGATTACCGTTTTACTGATGGAGTCCGGAAAAGAAACGGCGGCAGCCCGGTTTCTGAAGCGGCTGGCGAGCGTTCCTTTTTACCGGGAGTGTGCGCGCGAAAAGCTGAAACAGACG
>CAJKZL010000260.1 GCA_905204385.1 uncultured Odoribacter sp.
ATCGGGCGGTGCGGGTGGACGTAATGATAGATGCCGGAAAGGACCATCCGGTGAGGGGTGAAAATCAATAGAAATCGTTTGAATATGAAAACATGGATCCTTTTATTTTGTAGTTTGTGTACGGCAAGTGCCGCGTTGGGACAATCCTGGCAAAAGATGGAATCGCGGGAAGTGTTCGACCGTCGGTTGAATGAAACCGCTGCCAACACTCATTCCATCGACTGCGATTTTAATCAGGAGAAATACCTGGATGTTTTTGCCGAGAAAATCCTCTCTAAAGGGAAATTTTATTTCCGGAAAGAAAATAAGATCGCTTTATGTTATACACAACCCTTGGACCACCTGATCGTCATCGATGGCCAGAAGCTGAAAATTGTCTCCGAGGGCAAGGCTAATGTGATGGACCTCAGTTCCAATAAAATGATGGATGGAATGAATCGTTTGTTGGCAGCCTGTATGACGGGTAATTTGAGTTTATTGCAGGAAGGATACCGGATGGAGTTTCTCGAAGATTCTGCTTATTATCTGGTCCGGATCCGGCCTCAGCAAGAGGCTTTGAAATCTTATATAAGGGAAATGGCCCTTTGGTTCGATAAAAAGGATATGGCTGTGGTGCGTTTACGTCTGGCTGAAAACGAAAGCGATTACACTGAATACCAGTTCTTAAACCGACAGTTCAATACGCTGCATGATGATGAAAAATTTACTATTCGTTAGTCTGATTTGTGGGTTGTTGTGCTGGGGATGCACCTCTTTACGGCAGGGATGTCACCGGACGGAGCTTCATGAAATCCCCTCATGGGAATGGAATGGAATCGTCGATCCGGAAGCCGGTGTCAATAAATTCAATTTGCAAATCGATATTGCGAAGCATCATTTCAGTGGACTGTTGTTGGTCAAACAGATACAACCCTATCGCCATCGCATGGTGTTTACCACCCATTTCGGAATGCGTGTCTTCGACCTTGAATTTATAGCCGATAGTCTTTGCGTTCATTATTGCATAGAACCTGTGAAAAAAGATAAAATAATTCGTTTGTTGAAAAATGATTTTTCGGGATTGTTCGGACGTAGGGCTTCTGCTCCTCAGCGGGTATATGCGGACCGAAAGACAGGAGGGAAAAAAATCCTGGTCTATCGGATAGAACCATCTTCGTACTATCTGGTGAACCAGGAAATAAATGCTGTCGAGCAAATCACTGCAGGCAGGGGATGGAATAAAACCTCCTGGCGGTTCGAGGCTTACCAGGCAGGCTTTCCTACACACGTCAGGATCCGGCATGCCATGTGGCCTATCCGGTTTGAGTTGAACAGACTGACTTGGTAAATCGGCATTCCTATAATATGCTGATTGTTTTTTTCAGTTTTACTTCTTCCCAGGAACGGCCTATGCTAAAGGTGAATTCACCGGGTTCGACCACATACTTCATCTCGGCATTCCACAATCCCAATGCCTGATAAGGTACATAAATCGTAATGCTTTTTTCTTCGCCGGGTTGTAATTCTATTTTTTCAAAACCTTTGAGCATTCCTCTCGGGGTGGCGACGCTCGACACATTGTCCCGGACAAATACCATAGCGACCTCTTTCCCGGCACGATTTCCGGTATTTTTTACCTTAAAGGTGATCTTTACTTCTTCGCCCGCCTTGATTTTTTCAGGAATTTCCAGGTCGGAGTATTCGAAGGTCGTATAACTCAGTCCATGCCCGAAACAGAAAGCGGGTTTTTCGTCTTCGCGCGATCCTCCCAAACCATAGCCTGTCAAGTAGCGGGAATGCCTTTGATAATAAAACATCGGAATTAGACCGGCATGTTGGGGAATAGTGACGGGCAATTTCCCGGAAGGATTTACTTTCCCCGATAGGATTTCCGCCAGTGCTTGTCCTCCGTACATTCCCGGTTCCCACATATCGATGATCGCGGGCACCTTTTCGGTGATCCAGGGGTTATTCAGGGGTTTGCCGTTGTTGATAACCACGACAACGGGAATCCCGGTCTCGCTGATTTTTTTTACCAATTCCACCTGGCGACCGTAGAAATCGATAGAGGGCCGGTCGGCTGACTCGCCGTAAGTGCGCATTCCCCATTCCACCCGCATTCCGTATCCTCCTATGGCTACTATGGCCAAATCACATTCCCGGGCTTTCGTTACCGCATCGGCGATGCTATAATCGGATATGCTTCCGCCATCCTTCAATTGCTGTCGCTGTATGGCGGGATCGGTAGTGTTGACTGTGACGGTGGATTTCTTGCCTTTTATCCGTCCACTCATACTATACACCACCTCTATGCCTGACTCGCGGGCCATTTCCTGGATTCCTTCCAATACGGTAACCACATTTTCTTCAGGTTGGAAAGCCGACCAGTCGCCTAAGATCGCCTGATTGTCCGCATTGGGACCGGTCACTAAGATTCGCTTATATTTCTTCAGTTCTAAAGGTAACAGGTTGTTTTGATTTTTCAGCAAAACGATGCATTCCCGCGCTGCATCCAGTGCCGTTTGTCTGTTTGCTGCCGAGCCGTAATGATCGTCCTTGGGGTCGACATAGCGGTTTTCAAATAATCCCAGACGGAATTTGACGGTCAATATGCGGCGTACGGCGTCGTCTATGCGTTCTTCCGGAATCTTCTTTTCACGCACCAGCTTAATCAGTGGGGCGACGAACTTGGTGGTATCGGCCGAATACATATGCATGTCCAAACCTGCTCCTATGGCCATCCGGACCGCTTCTTCCTGATTTGCCGCTACTCCATGCAGTTGGGATTTTAGGTTTTCCACATCTCCCATATCACTGATGTAAAAACCTTTAAAGCCATATTCCTGTTTAACCAGATCGGTCAGTAGCCATTTCGAAGCATGTGCGGGTATTCCGGCTATGTCATTGTGTCCGGGCATGACGGTCAGAACGCCTGCTTCTATGGCGGCCTGAAACGGGGGGAGGATATACGAGCGCAAAGCCCTTTCGGACACTTCCGCCGAGGCATGATTGACGCCTCCGACCGAAGTCCCTCCTCCTGCCAGATGTTTTACCGTAGCTGCCACATTCTTCCGGGGATCCAGATTCCCCTGCAATCCGGTAATGGCCTCCCGCACCAGTTCGCTGGCCAGGAAAGGGTCTTCACCATAAGTCTCCCCCGTACGTCCCCATCGGGCGTCCTGGACAATGTCTACGCTGGGGGCAAACGTCCAGTGGGTGCCTGCCGAGCGTATTTCTTCGGCTGCTTTCGCCGCCGACTCCTGTACTAGCTTGCGGTTGAAGGTGGCGGCCATGCTGATGGAAGTCGGAAATACCGTCCTTCCCCTGAGCATGGCATGACCGTGTGCGGCATCCATGCCGATGAGATAAGGAATCCGCAGCCGCGTTTTTTCCGAAAGAGCTTGTATTTTGTTGCCTTCTTCCGGTTCCAGATCGGCCAGCCAGGCTCCGAAATCGTAATATCCATTTTTCAGGATGGTATTTTTATCCCATACGGTTACCATTTCCATCTGACCTATTTTCTCTTCTAAAGTCATTTGGCTCAATAAAGCTTCTACCCGTTCTTCCACGGGACGCGAAGCATCCATGTAACTCAGAGTGTCCACGGCTGCCTGGCAGGAAATGTAGCCTGCCAGCAGGAGTGAAATAAGGTAAGCGATCTTTTTCATCATGATTAAAAGTAAGCCAGTCGGTAAAAATATACGGTTTATCTAATTACAACGCAAGGACAGGTCTCTCCCTGCCGGGCACAAACGGGGCAAAGCTAGCCTCGGTATGCTTCCCTTTCGGTTGATTAGAAACATCCTTAACTTTGACAAACTTTCCGAAGCGAGGTTTACACTGTTGTTTAAAAAACCTAATAAATATTTATTTTTACTAGATTGTAATCTGCTCAAAAATACTCATTCCCTTTTGAAGAATGGCGATGGAACAAAGAAACTGATTTTTATTTGCTATCTTTGCACTTGTTGTGTGTGAAAAGGTTAATGGAAATGCTGGATCAGTTTTATACGATTACAAAGATAGAATCCCAAACGAGTACAGCCTGCTTTGAAGTGGCGTTAAATCCGGCGCATGCCGTATATGACGGCCATTTTCCCGGAATGCCGGTGGTGCCGGGAGTATGTACTTTGATGATGGTGAAATCGTGCTTCGAGCAATGGAAAGGGAAACGTTTTGTTTTTCGTCTACTGAACAGTTGCAAATTTCTGACGGCTATCCGGCCTGAACGGAATCGCTTGTTGAAAATAAAATTGGAAGAACAGGAGTGTCCGGAAGGTTTATGGGGTGTATCGGCTCAAATATATGCCGGGGATCAGTTAGTGTTTAAGTTGAAAGCAAATCTGTCCCTGCGCTGATATGGAAAAGAAACTATGGGCCGAACGGCTGGAGGCACTGAGCGTGGTAGTGGTCATCCCTACTTTTAATAATGCCGGTACCTTGGCTTCCGTTTTACAACAGGTGCTGGAGTATGCTTCACAGGTGATTGTGGTGAACGACGGTTCGACGGATGCTACTTTACAAGTGTTACAGGACTTCCCGTCAGTCCGGTCGATTAGTTATCCGAAAAACCGGGGAAAAGGTTATGCTTTGAACCGGGGATTGCAGTCGGCACAGCAGGAAGGGTTCCGTTATGCTTTGACATTGGATTCTGATGGGCAGCACTTTCCGGAGGATATTCCCGTATTTATTCGTGAGATCGAAACTACTCCGGATGCTTTGCTGATCGGCGAACGCAACCTGACTTCGGAGAATATGCCGGGTAAAAATACATTTGCCAATCGTTTTTCTAATTTCTGGTATCGGCTGGAAACCGGAATCCGACTGTCGGATTCCCAATCGGGGTATCGGCTGTACCCTTTAAACCCTTTGAAAGGTATCCGTTGTTTTACACGAAAATATGAATTTGAACTGGAAATTATCGTCAGGGCGGCCTGGAAAAATATACCCGTGCGCAATGTACCTATACGGGTATACTATCCTCCCGCAGGAGAAAGAGTTTCTCATTTCAGGCCTTTCCGGGATTTTTTCCGCATTAGCCTGTTGAATGCCTTTCTGGTGTCGATAGCTTTCTTTTGGTATTGGCCTGTGAGTTTTTTTAAAGGCTTGAACCGTGAAAATATCCGTCGCTTTATCCGGGAGCATATCACCGATTCCCGGGAATCGAACCTTAGAATTACTTTTGCCGTCATGCTGGGACTTTTTATGGGAATAGTGCCTGTCTGGGGCTATCAGATGGTCATTGCCGTGGTCCTGGCGCATATGCTGCGTTTAAATAAAGTGATCACTCTGGTTTGTTCGAATATCAGTATTCCCCCT
>CAJKZL010000261.1 GCA_905204385.1 uncultured Odoribacter sp.
TGCTGGCTCAACTGGACGGCACATGCTATGTGACCCGTCAAAGCGCAGACACCCCCGGTGCGGTAAGAAAAACTAAAACCGCACTGAAAAAAGCTTTTCAGAATACCCGTTTACAAAAAGGAGTATCCTTTGTAGAAGTGGTGGGTACCTGCAATTCCGGATGGAAAATGACACCGGTAGATTCCAATAAATGGATGCGGGAAAACATGTTCAAAAAATACCCGTTGGGAGACATCAAAGACATTTAAAACCACAGATTCAGGTTTACGATGGGAAGCCGTTTGCACCCGATCGTAAATTACACAACATTAATCGTAAATTTTATCTTTATGACAGAAGAAATTATCATAGCAGGATTCGGTGGACAGGGAGTGCTTTCAATGGGTAAAATCCTTGCCTACTCAGGCATCATGCAAGACCAGGAAGTCTCCTGGATGCCGTCGTACGGCCCGGAAATGCGCGGAGGTACGGCTAATGTAACCGTAATCATCAGCGATGAACGAATCAGTTCCCCGGTACTGAACGCTTTCGATTCGGCAATCGTCCTCAATCAACAATCCATGGACAAATTCGAGTCCCTGGTGAAACCCGGAGGGACCCTGATCTACGATCCCAATGGGATTACCCATCACCCTACCCGGAAAGACATCAACATCTACCAGATCGAAGGAGCCCGTTTGGCAGCCGAAGGAGGTAACCCTAAGATTTTTAATATGATTATCCTGGGTGCCTTCTTAAAAGTGAAACCGATTATCAATATCGACAATCTGGAAAAAGGATTGAAGAAATCTCTTCCGTCGCGTCACCACAGCCTTATCCCTATGAATATCGAGGCAGTACAAACCGGAATGAATCAACTTGTTGTCATCAATCAAATTTAATACCCTCTCACCTTACCATGAGAGATGCCGTCCGGAAACGGGCGGCACTTTTTATTTAAACCAAAACTCCGTCCCTTGTCTTTTTTAGGAACGGAGTTTCGAATACAATATTTCGGTTATTTCCGAAGGGGGTATTATTCTTCGATCTGCTCATGGACTACCCGTTCGAGCCAGAATCTTTTCTTATTCCAGTGAAAGGGTTTATATTCCTGATTGGTTACAATCGTATTGTTTTTAAATATCAGGCCATCTACCGATTTTGCATACAAGATAGGCAGGTCGAATGTATCGAAATAATTGTCCACGATACGGATAGCTCCCTTCTTTCCGCCGTGGAAATATTTTTGTTGATTTTTCAAATCCGGAATTTCAGGATAAATGGAAATAACCGCGTTGGTAAACTGATATTGGCTGGTAAGCGCATTAATGAAGCGGTTATTCCGGATCAGCACATCCCGGCAGGCCCCGGTTTCATACCAGCCATTGCAATCTCCGCAAAGTAATATTGCGGTACCGGAAGTATGAGCGAAAAGATTTTTTTCTACAACGGTACGGCGGGGAGTACTGAACAACGAGCCACGGGCCCGGTTATTCCGGATAGTATTCCCGGCAAAATAAACTTCAGGCGTCCAGGTCAGGTTTTCCACGCCAAAGCCTTCCGTTCCGTTCACGGCAGGGTCGACAGGACGGGCAAACCGAATTTCAAACTCCCTCACTCCTAATACAGAAGGCTTATCGAAGGGGCGGATACTTGCAATCTCGTTTTCTTCTCCTATCACTTCCATGGTTTTTGAACGGACGAACTGTACTTTATCCTTCACGTCACCCCATTCGAAACCCCAAGCCTGACCATGCTCATAACGGGCGATGAAAGTATAATCGTCTTTCCTTTCCTTTATTTTCAAATATATGCCATGCACATTGATAGCGTCGTCCATCATGCCTTCGTACAGTCCATTCCGGGAATCGATCTTTCCTTTGCATTGGGAAAAATGAGTCGCATCCGCTTGCGTCGTAAAATAACGGGGATCGTCTTTCCCCTTCAGACACACGCCGAAACCATCCATTGTTATGTTCGTACACAACTGGGCCAACAATCCCATGCCTTCTGCATAATGAACTTTTACATTACACAAAGTAGTATTTTTGTCGCCATAAAGAAAAATTCCAGGCACCGGCCGGTACCAGGTACGCATAGCGATCACTGTTCCCGGGACCAAACGGGCATCTTTCCAGGCGGGAGCCAACAGCGTACGCTCACCGACTTCCCGAACTCCTTTGGTGGAATAAAATAAATCCCCGGTATTATAAATCAAATGCTTCGTGTCCCCTTCAAAGGCGATACCCGTCGATTGGCGTGCCTTCCAGTCCATTCCATACGTCTCATACACCGAATCAGTCGTAATCCGGTAATTTACCCAGGGAGCGACCTCAAAGGTAAGTCCCTCTGCCGGGTCATTCCTAAGCACCCGAATCTGTGCAATCTGTGGATTTTCGAAATCGATGCTGAAATCTTTAAACACACAGTTCTCAGAGCGCAGCAAAGCCAAAGGCATCATGCGACCATGAAACACAAACTGCGCCCCATTCCCCTCTATGGTAAGGTTATTCCAGTCCTCCAATACGATAGCCACCTTTTTGGGCTGTCCCTGGTCATGATTGGACACGTAATACTCCTTCTCCAGCGCCTGTTCAGGATGGAAATCATAACGTCCGTTTTCAAAACAAAGGACGATCTTATCCGACTCCCTACACTCTTCCTTCACTTTCTGCAACAGGGCGCGCAACATCGGAACCGCATCCGTTTTCGCATTCGCCACTATGCCATAATCTGCCACGCGGTATTCCTTCACCTTCGCAGACAAACCCGTGGCCGCCAGCAAGCCGGCCAAAAACAATACGCAAAAAAGAAATCTTTTAGCAATCATAAGCAATATTTAAAATGATATATAATTCCGTTGCGCCTTTCAGGAAACCCTCCTGCTTTTTTAATGCCCCCTCACAGTACCCGTAAATTTCCTGCTCTCATCCCATTTACATATGAATGGCTAAAATAAACATTTTTTCCCTTTTTGTCGCTTATTCCCGTACAAAAGCAAGGGGGCGTCGGATAGGACGCCCCTAGCTAAACAGTTAATTTTCTGTTTTTCAATTTTTTCACCACTCCACCCCCCTTTACAATCTTTCCAAAATTTACTTCTCCAATTCCTGCTTCAATAGTTTTTTCAAAGCCGGATCGGAGGGCCTGGGGGCATTTACCTCTACAATACAGCCCTGCTTATCGAATACCATAAAACGGGGAATTCCGGTGATCTTATAATCTTTAGCTATCTTACTCCATCCCCCCGCAAACAACTGCACTCCCGGCAATTGCTCATCGACGATAAATTTCTTCCATTTTTCGAGGTTTTTATCTTCATCCAGAGAAACTCCGATAAACACCACCTCTTCATCCTTCAATTCCTTTTCCAGATTTTTGAGGTAAGGCAATTCTTTGCGGCAAGGCCCACACCAGGTAGCCCACACATCCACGATCACCACTTTCCCTTTGAAGTCCGACAAGGAAATTTGTTTCCCTGCCGCATCGGGGTAAGTAAAATCAGCTGCCGGCAATCCTTTGCGGGTTTGGTAAAGCCGTGATCCCACAGCATCTAACCGCGCTTTTTGAGAAGCATCGAGAAACTGTTCATACTTGCCCGCATATTCCTGATATTCCGGATAAGACTTCAACCGGTCCGCCCCGTTTACAACCAATTCTCCCTTTATCTTCCGGTTAGCGATCAAGGGCAAGACTTCTTCGGTCTTTCCCTGCTTATTCTGCTCTAAAGTTCCGAACATCGTATACAAACGGATCAGGTCCATTCCGAAAGGCATCTGTAAAATCACCTCGTCCTGGAATTTATCCGAATCGATGATACCCGAATACCAGGGAATCCGCTGTTCCTTCGAAGGCAATTCCGACCGGGGAGTGTACAAAAAATTAAGCGCATAATAATCTTTTTCAAAATCAATGCTCCGCTTCATCAATTCATTAAAACGGGAATTTTTAGTCTTTATGCCGGATTTAAAACGATCCGCAGCAGGCAGGAAAGCTTCAAAATCAGGAAAGAAATCCTTGTACGTGCTTTTGGTTTGCGAAAACCGGATAGCCTTTGCCTCGATATTGGCTGCTAAAGCATGCCATCGATACAATACGGTATTTTCGGGCGTGTTTTTCCTACCGGTCAGATAAACCGTATCCTGATCCATATAAAGAGAAACGGCATCCCCGGGTTTCAGATAGACGGGGAACTGATAGACAGCGGTATTGCCGACAACATAAAACCCTTCGTATTCGGGTATAAACCGAAAACCGTAATATCCGTTTTTTCCGTACTCAGCCTGGGCGATGGAAACTTTTTTCCCGTCGTCAACCCGGAAAAGATGGATTTCCCGACCGATTCCCTTACCCGTCCGACACTCTACGGAAGCAGGCTGCTGTGCTTGTGACAAGCCTGCAATGAGCAGGCCTGTCAATAAAATCATACTCTTACGTAAACTTATCATCCGATTTATCAATTCGACCAGTTACACAAACTTTTCACTCTGCCGTCCACCTTTATAACTTCCTCAATGTCCAAATTCCGGCATTCCGCTTGTTGAGGCACGGTCACGTACACTCTGCCGCCGTTCTCCGGGCTGTAGGTGGACACATAAATATACTTGCGGTAGTTTCCTCCCGTCATGCCATTATTGATCATCATCACAGCGACCACCTCATCCGGATTCACCCGATTTCCGTCTTCATCCAGCAGATTTACTTCCAGACATTCATTAATGCCTTCATCCCTATAAGTATACAATTTCCCGTTCAGCGTAAAATACAACTTTCCATAATTCCAGCTCACTACCTTTGTGTCAGCTTGCTCTATCATGGCGATATTTCCCTGAAATTCACTGGACTGATCATCCAATTCCAGCTTCCAATTGCCCCGGGACCCGGTTACCCGGAACAACCCTTTTCTGTATACTCCCTGAGCATCTTTGAACACTGCCACCGTGACACTTCCGGCTATCAACTGCATATAGTACAAGGTACTTCCCTTGAAAGCCACTTTTTCATCCACATCCATACACATAGAAGCAGGTTGTACCAAACCCGAATTTCCCTGGGCATACAAAAGAAAACATCCCCGGTTTTCGTCGAACAAAATTGTTGCCGTAGAACTTCCTCCCAAATAAGGACTTGCTTTAAACTTTTCATTGTTTACAAAAGCATAATCCGGAAAAATAACTCCATTGCCGGTTAAGACATGCGCATTTCCCTGATCGGTCAGATAAAAGCTTCCTTCATTCGTAAATTGGTGAAAACTCTTAAAGTTATAACTCACCTTTTCATGTTTTGACATCAGCTTACGCGCCATTTGCT
>CAJKZL010000262.1 GCA_905204385.1 uncultured Odoribacter sp.
GGAGCGATCGACAATACGGTGGTTTGGGAACATAGCCTGAGCTTTATCCGTGAATGTATTAAAAACAACGTACAGGTGGATTATTTCCCTTATCCCTGTGCCGAGCATAATGTGATGGGTAAGGATCGGATTCATCTGATGCAGAAAGTGACCGATTATTTTGAGGATTATCTGAAATAAATCCTGAAGTCGGAAGACAAAGTTCTTTTATCCGATCATCTTTTCGTGGGTACGGATTTGATGACTGCCGGGCGCAGAAATCACTTCCGGAAAACCAGGAAAAGATGATCGGATTTTTTTTGCTTTGGCAAAAGGTGTTGAATGTGCGGGGTAAGGGAATAATATGGCGTTCTTCGGTTTGGTAATTAATATTGCTGCCCTAAGTTTAGCCTGAACGATGGGGCTATGCTAATCGACCTGTTTCCTTTGGGCCTTGCGGGCTTTTTATGTCTTGCGGCGACAACGGGTTTGACAATCGTTCGTTCGGTAAGTTTTGGTGAATAAAAAAGGTAAGTACACACAGTAAGGAACGATCACTAAAAACCAAAATCCCCAAGGCACCAGGCTTTGAACAGAATCGCCGTCCGAAAGGATCATAATAAGATTGTTTTGTAGGTAGTGGATGATAACTACACTCCAGATATTCTCGGTTTTCATGTATACATAACCCATGAATATTCCCAGGCAAACACAAACGATAAGTTGTCCTAATATGCTTTGAATGGCAGCATCGGGACGGTTGTAGTAAAAAATGTTCAACGGAAGATGCCATATGCCCCAGAGGGCACCTAACATAATAACTCCTTTTATATTACCGTATCTTCTTTGCAAAATTGGCTGTAAAAAGAAACGCCAACCATATTCTTCCCCCAGATAGATAAGAAAGGACCAAAGGAAGTTGAGAGGGAGCATAAGGATTAATGTTTTATTTATAGGACCATTGGTCATAGGTTCACCGGAAAGAAAGGAACCTAAAAAGTGAATCGATAAAGAGAGAACGATAAACAAAATTGGGTAGCCTATTGTCTTTTTCCAACAGTTTGAATAGGACAGACCGGCATTTTTCAATTTTGATTTATCTGTATAATAAAATATGAAGTAAGTAATGATCGTAGCTAAAATAATAGTGAGTTCCATCATGATGCCATTGCTGGTTCCGCAGAGGGAACCGATCAATGTCATGATGACACAAAGCAAAGTAAAAGTAAGATAAAAGTAAAAAAATCCTTTGGGAAGTTCGGATCTCATTGCTTTATCAGAAAGATATGCTAACATGACTCCAGCAGCAGGATATAGCATTTGAGTCAGTGGAAAGGCACTCAATGAAGTTTCACTGTGATAAAAATAACTATATGCCATTGCGATTCCCATCAGTAGGGGCATCCCAAACGTTACGGCAGAAAATAGGCGTAATTTCTGATTTTCTCTTCTTGATTCAGCATCCATGTTTTTGGGTTTAGTTTTTCAATCGAATATGTGTATGCGTTGTGGCTTATTCCTTTTTTCGTCCTCTATTTCTGCAAAATTATATTAACTTTTGTATTATCAAAGGATAAGGGCTAAGGTTTGTTACCAATAAGTCCGGAGGAACCCTGAAGTAAAAAAAAATTTGATTCTGACTGTGGCTTCATTATCTTTGTGCCCGTAAACTTAAGAAATTGAGAGTATGCGTATCGATATATTGAGCGTGGTTCCGGAATTGTTGGCCAGTCCTCTGAATCATTCCATTATTAAGCGGGCACAGGATAAGGGCATTGTGGAAATTCATATTCACAATATTCGGGACTGGTCGAAGGATAAGTTCCGGAAGGTGGACGATTATCCGTTCGGAGGGGAAGCCGGACTGGTGATGATGATTCAGCCGGTGTTCGATTGCATCAATGAATTAAAGGCGCAGCGGCATTATGACGAAATTATTTACACGGCTCCGGATGCTCCGACCTTCAATCAAAAGATGGCCAATGAATTGTCCTTAAAGGAAAACATTATGATCCTTTGCGGACATTACAAGGGGATCGACCAGCGCGTACGGGATTATCTGGTGACCCGGGAGATTTCCGTCGGGGATTACGTGCTGACGGGAGGGGAATTGCCGGCCTGTATCATGACCGATGCCATCGTACGTCTGATCCCGGGAGCGATGAATGATGAAAGTTCAGCCTTAAGCGATTCCTTCCAGGATAATCTGCTGGCGCCTCCGGTGTATACCCGTCCGTCGGAGTTCAATGGCTGGCGGGTTCCGGATATTCTGCTATCCGGTAATCATGCTAAAATACAGGAATGGCAAGAAAAGATCGCTTATGAACGGACGAAGACAATGCGTCCTGATTTACTCGGTGAGTAAGGAAATTTTTGATTAGGGTATACCTTATTTCTCAACAATTCATACAAAATTCAACCGTTTTAGGTTGATTTTCCAAATTCAACCATTTTAGGTTGATTTTCCAAATTCAACCGTTTTAGGTTGATTTTCCAAATTCAACCGTTTTAGGTTGATTTTTTCGAAAATAACGTTATCTTTGTAAGGAGATTTATAAGATGAATGCAGAAATGGGGAATAAAGGAGTGATCACCGGCGATATTATTGATTCTAAGGCTATAAGAGTTGAATGGCGGCCGAGATTACTGGAAGTATTGCAAAAAATCGCTCACGAATTAGAGCAGTTCAGTTCTCTGCAACTGGAGTTTTTCAGAGGAGACAGTTTCCAGCTAA
The DNA here is from genome assembly GCA_905204385.1 of uncultured Odoribacter sp. Next base: position 2,714 of record CAJKZL010000262.1, read on the forward strand.
TTGTAGATAATCCGGTAGAGGCTTTGAAAATTGCGGTGTTATTGCGGGCCGGTTTACAGGGACAGACTCCGGACGAGAGTGAGAATAAATGGGATGCCCGTGTTGCTTTGGGCATAGGTAAAATTGAGTATGCGGCAGAGAGTGTGGTGGTGTCTGATGGGGAAGCTTTTCATAATTCGGGTTGTGAATTTGATGAGTTGGGCAAAAAAAGGTTGGCTGTACGTACTCCCTGGGCCGAAGTGAATGACGAATTGAAAGTGAGTACAGCTTTTGCTGACGACATCATATCGGGTTGGAGCGTTACGCAAGCTCAGGTGATTTATCTGACTTTTTTGCATCAACTGCCTCAGAGAGAGGTGGCAGCCTGTTCAAATCGTTCTATTCAGGCTGTCAGCAAGCTTTTACTCATCGGCAGAGAGGCTTTGATTCGGATGTATCTGGAAAGATACGAGCAAGTGATGAATATAGAGCGTCGATAAAATATGGATATTGTTCTTCTGTTGCGTTTGTTGTTTGCACATATTCTGGCAGATTTTGTTTTGCAAACCGATCGTATCAGTGCAGGAAAAAGAGGAGGAAAGAGGTATGGGTATCAATTACTGCACAGTATGATCCAGGGAGTGGTAAGCTATTTATTCGTTGCGCAATGGGGAAACTGGATGATTCCGGTTGTTATTTTCAGCAGTCATTTTCTGATCGATTTTCTGAAGTTGAAGTGCATGAGAAATGATCTCTCGGCTTTCGTTATCGATCAATTTCTTCATTTACTGGTCATATTGGTGTTGTGGGGCTGTCTCGCCGATGGATATAAAGGAGTAGGGCAAAGTCTTTCCGATATAATGCTTACCCGGGAATTTTGGATGATCGGTATCGGTTATCTTTTGATTTTAAGACCGTCTTCTATTTTTTTGAATCTGTTTATCAAGAGATGGACTCCTGCTGATTTGTCGTTGAAAAGTCTTCCGAATGCCGGTACATGGATCGGTTATCTGGAAAGGATTCTGATACTGACTTTTATATTAACGAACCATATGGAGGCTGTCGGTTTTTTGTTAGCCGCCAAATCGATATTTCGATTCGGGGAGTTGAATAAGGCGAAGGAAATAAAAGTAACGGAATATGTGTTGATCGGAACCTTTGCCAGCTTTACGATTGCAGTTGTTATCGGGATAATTCTCCATAAGTTTTTATGACGGCTGTCTTTTACTGAGGTCTGTTTTTTTTGTGAAAATAATTGTAAAACAGATTATTATTCTTACCTTTGCGGCCGATTCGAAATAATGTCTAACTTATTAGATAGGAAACAATTAAATTTATGTCAGAAGAACAAAAAGAGATGCAGATGGAAACTGCAGAAAAAACCGTGAAAAACGTTGCTCCGGTTACAAGTGCCGAACCGGATGATAATTTTGATTGGGATGCCTATGCCAACGACGTGGTCGTTCCTGAATCCGAAAAAGAAGCGTTGACTCAGAAATACGCTGAAACACTTTCCAAAGTAGGAGAAAAAGAAGTTGTCGAAGGTACCGTGATCTCTATGAACAAAAGAGAAGTGGTGGTCAATATCGGCTACAAATCGGACGGCATCATCTCCTTGAATGAATTCCGCTATAATCCGGAACTGAAAGTTGGGGATAAAGTGGAGGTTTATGTAGAAACTCAGGAAGACAAAAAAGGTCAATTGACCCTTTCACACAAACAGGCACGCGCTCTGCGCAGCTGGGATCGTGTGAACGAAGCGCTGGAAAAAGACGAAATCATCAAAGGTTTTGTTAAATGTCGTACCAAGGGTGGTATGATCGTCGACGTATTCGGTATCGAAGCTTTCTTGCCGGGTTCTCAGATCGATGTGAAACCGATCCGCGATTACGATGTATATGTCGGTAAAACGATGGAATTCAAGGTGGTGAAGATCAACCAGGAATTCAAGAACGTAGTGGTATCGCACAAAGCTCTTATCGAGGCTGAACTCGATCAGCAGAAGAAAGACATTATTTCTAAACTGGAAAAAGGACAGGTTCTCGAAGGAACTGTTAAAAATATTACTTCTTACGGTGTATTCATCGACCTCGGCGGCGTAGACGGATTGATCCACATCACCGACTTGTCGTGGGGCCGTGTAAATCATCCGAATGAAATCGTAACCCTGGATCAGAAGCTGAACGTGGTGATCCTGGATTTCGACGATGAGAAAAAGCGGATCGCCTTAGGTTTGAAACAACTGACTCCGCACCCGTGGGATGCACTGAGTGCCGATCTGAAAGTAGGCGATACGGTGAAAGGTAAGGTTGTGGTGATGGCTGACTACGGTGCATTTGTAGAAATTGCTCCGGGTGTAGAAGGGTTGATCCACGTATCCGAAATGTCCTGGTCACAACACCTGCGTTCTGCTCAGGATTTCATGAAAGTGGGAGATGAAGTAGAAGCAGTTGTATTGACCCTGGACCGTGACGAACGGAAAATGTCTTTGGGTATCAAACAGCTGAAGTCTGATCCATGGCTAAATATTGAAGAGAAGTACGGTGTAGGTACCAAACATACCGCTATTGTACGCAACTTCACGAACTT